>DASTWJ010000018.1:0-8387 GCA_035776695.1 Bacilli bacterium | reverse complement strand
AACAGCCGCTCGATGTTCCGTTTACCGTCTTAAACGGTAAAGCGGATAACCTGTATCCGCAAGAGATCAGTGGGTGGCAAGCTTTTACGTCTCATCCCTGTAAGTACCTGTTTTTTGAGGGAGGACATTTCTATCTGGAGCAATGCTACCGAGAGATCGGAACGTATGTGAATTCTGTCATGCTCACGAAAGGGGGCGAGGAGGCAAAATGAAAAAGGTATTCTCGTGGTTCAATCGACAGACCTTCTATACGGAAGTGAATCCCGTCATCAAGCTCAGTTCGAAACGCATGTTGGAGATTGATGATTTGGAGCCGCTTCCAACAGAGAGCCTAGAAGACGTTCGCCACAAACTTTCCTATGACTCCGTTGGGAAGTTTATCAGATCGATCGTTCGAGTGAATCGCAAACCGACGCTGTGGGGGATCTTTTTCACCCTCTTTCGGGTTTTGTTTGCTCTGAGCATTCCGGTGTTGATCAAGCAGATCCTCGCCGTTATTGTCGCCAGTGATGCTCAAGCATCGAGCATGACCGACGGGGTGGTGGACTCCCTGTTGTTCGCCCTCGCGACAATCATCAGCGGCGTCGTCACCAATCAGTGTTTTTACTGGGACTTTGTGGCCTTTCAAAAGCACCAACGATTACTCGATTCCCTGATCTTCCGGCAGATGCTGGAGTTGAACGCGGTGACTCGTTCGAAATATCGTTCCGGCGATATGATCAACAGCGTCGGGAACGATGTGCAGACCATCTCCAAACTGGGGTCTATGGTCAACGACTTGTCTTATGTGGTCATTTTGTTTATCGGGGTTATCGTCTTGCTCCTGAATTTCCTCGGGGTCGGGACGTTCGCAGCGGTGGTGACACTGCTGATTTTCCAACCGATCGCGCGGCGGATTACGAAGCATTTTGTCAAATTCGATAACAATCGTGCGCATTTGCGGGAGTCTCGTCTCAACCTGATTTCGCAACTGCTCTCCGGCATTCGTACGGTGAAACTTTACGACTTGGCCGGGTTGCTGACAACGAAAATTCGTGACGTACGGGAAAAAGAAGTGGAACAGCAGATCGCCTGGGGCACCAAATCGGCGCTGTCGATCGTCGTGTTCGGCAGTACGACGACGCTCGTTTGTTTAGCAGCTTTCGGGACGCGCGTACTGATGGGGCAACCGCTTGATCCGACCGTGCTGTTCCCGTCGCTTGGGCTATTGATGCTTCTGGAAGTTCCGTTTGCGCAGATGCCGGAGATTCTGAACAGTTTCTCGGGGATCAGAGCGGCGGGACAACGCGTTTTGAATTTTCTCAACGCGGATAAGAACCCGAGCGGGGTGAAACCTCTTTCCGAGCCGGGCGTTGCAGTCGGGGTCTCGATGGAACAGGTGTCCTTTACCCTCGACGATCAAGAAAAGCCGATCTTGAGCGGAATCGACCTCCATGTCAAACCGGGTGAATCGGTTGCGATCGTCGGTTCGGTCGGGTCTGGAAAAAGTGTGTTGCTGCGCAGTCTTTTGGAAGAAGACGAGCGCGTGTCCGGCGAAATCCGCTGGGATGGCTTGAGTTCTTCGCAAACGCCGCGCACCGTGTATGTGCCGCAAGAGGCGTTTATCTTCAACGCAACTTTAAAAGAGAATCTGTTGATGGGACATGAAGCAACAGGCTGCGAGGACCTGTTGAAGCGAGCGATTCAAGTGACCTCGATGGAAGAGGATGTTCGCCAATTGGCGGGCGGGCTCAACATTGAGATCGGCGAGCGGGGCATCGGTCTCTCCGGTGGGCAAAAGCAGCGCGTCAGCTTGGCGCGGTCGGTGGTAGCCCAACCGGGTCTGGCCTTGCTGGATGATCCGTTTTCCGCACTGGATGCGAGAACGGAAGAACAGATCGTCGAACGCCTGCTCTTCTCGGAATGGAAATCGATTACGCGCATCGTGGCGACCCATCGCTTGCGCTTTTTGCATCGCTTTGACAAGGTCGTCTTTTTACAGGAAGGACGAATTGTGGCGCAAGGGACGCTGGAGGAGTTGCTGACACGCGATGATTTCCGAGACTTTTATTCGGAAGATCAGATCGACACCTCGTTGACCCCCACGCCGCAGAAGAAGGAAGCGGCGTCGGAGAACCAAACTTCGGAAGAAACTTCGAACGATCCGCTGCGCATTACGGAGGACGAGGACCGGCGCCTCGGAAGTGTGAATCGCAAAATCTACAAGGACTTTTTGAACGCGATGGCCGGGGGGGAAAACAACCCGAAACGTCCGCTCATGTTTGCCGCCCTTGGAATTACGGTCGTTTTGGCCGTCTTGATTCCGCTCTTTCAGAACCTTTGGTTTGTGGCCTGGTCCGATCCGCAAGCGTTTGAAAAAGGTTCGCTGTTGCGAAACATTGCCGAAAATCCCGGACTTAGCATGCTGATCTACGCAGGCTTTGGCGTGCTCATGCTGGTGGCCATTTATACACAGCGATCGCTGTGGAACCGTCAGACGGCCGTCGCAGCCGGCCTTTTGCACAATGAAGGGCTGGAAGGGACGGTCAGAGCACCGATTCGCTTTTTCGATTCGACGATGTCGGGCGTCTTGATGAATCGCTTTTCCAGAGACGTTTTTGTGATCGAAAACGATCTGCGCTGGATGTTTGAAAATATGGTTCGCTTTACCTTCCAGGGCTTGGTCAACATGATCCTGATCGTCATCGTCGGCCCTTGGCTGATCTTGGGGATCGTCCCGATCCTCTGGTTGTATTACAAACTGCAGAAAAAATTCAGCATCGCATCGCGTGAGATCAAGCGGCTGGTGCAGATCACGCAATCTCCGCTCTTCAGTCATCTGCGTGAAACGTTTGACGGGTTGCTGACGATTCGCACGTTGAATCGCTCCGGGTATTTCACGGAACGGTTCGATGAGCGGCACAATGCGTTTCAACGCTCCTCGCGGGCGTATGAACTGACGGACCGCTGGTTTAGTGTTCGCGTTCCGATTTTGAGCGGTGGCATCTCTTTGCTCTCGGCCGTCTCGATCTTCTTTGCGGCTCGTTACGGATGGATCTCAACCGGTCTGGCCGGTGTGATTCTGACCTACCTGATCAGTTTTTGGACGCTGCTCAATTGGAGTGCGAGAACGTTTGCGATGGTGGAAGGGAACTTGACTTCCGTTGAGCGTTTGATGCATCTGACCGAGTTGCCGAACGAGGAAACGGTGTTCCAAAAACGCAAGGTCAACAGGCTGGAGCATGATGAGCAGGTGGCTTCGGCGACGGAAATCGATTGTGACACGAAACCGGGTCATGAGCGTAAAGGCGCTTCGATCGAGTTCGATTCGACCTATGTGCGCTATGCGGCCAATCTGCCCGATGTCCTGAAAAACGTCAGCTTCCGCATCGAACCGGGGTCGCAAGTCGGCATTATCGGCCGAACGGGATCGGGCAAGAGCACGATTCTACAATCATTGGTCGGCATGGCGGAAGTCTCAAGCGGAGACATTCTGATCGATGGTGTGCCGATCCACGCATTGCCTTTGAAAAAACTTCGCCAATTGGTTGCAGTGGTACCGCAGGAACCCTTCCTGCTTAACGGGACGATCCGCATGAATCTTGATCCGACCGGACAGCACACCGATGAACGGCTGATGGAAGTTGTGACACAAGTCGGCATGAGCGATTTCATGACCTTGTTGCCGGGCGGTCTGGATACGGTGGTTTCCGACAGCGGCGGCAATTTGAGCCAAGGCCAGCGACAACTGTTGTGCTTTGCGCGCGCCCTCTTAAAAGATCCGAAAATCATCATCATGGATGAAGCGACCTCTAACGTCGACGTCCAAACGGAAGCGCGGATTCAAAGCCAACTGAAAGCTGCCATCGACGGCATTACGGTTTTGATTATTGCGCACAGAACGTCGACCGTCCTCGGTTGTGACCAGATTATCCGTCTCTCTGGGGGTAAGCTAGAAAACACTACTGTAGAAAATGGTGATACTCATGAATGATCGAGTCTCTGTATCAATGCCACTTTCTTATGGGCAGAAAGCACTCTGGTTTCAACATCAGGGAAGCCAAGAAGCACCTTATAACCATCTCGGCTTTGCAGCGCGAGTCGTGTCGGGGAAAGACCCGGCACGACTGCGCCAAGCTTTGAATCGTTTGTTCCAAAAATATGACGCCCTCCGCACGCGATTTTTCGAACGAGAGGGAGAGCTCTTCCAAGAGGTCGTATACGATGTCGAATTGCCGTTCGAAGAAATAGACGCCACTGCGCTGGACGAGCCCGCGTTGCTTGCGAAAATCGCTGAGGCGGCCGACGAGCCGTACGACCTGAACTCAGGCGTGCTGATGAAAGCGAAATTGTTCTTTTGTGCCAACGAGGAACTGGTGTTCTTCTTGGGATTCCATCATATTTCAGTGGACCTCTGGTCGATGACCGGGTTTATCCAAGACTTGGGACAGGCTTTTATGAACGACGAGATCGGAGAAGCGAAGCGGGAAGACCGGATCAACAACTACGCCGAATTTGTCGACTATCAATCCTCGATCGTGCAGGGAACCCGAGGGGAGGACTTGCTGAACTACTGGCAATCGGTGCTGGGTCAAGAGATCCCGCTGCTTCAGCTGCCGGAAGACAAACCTCGTCCGGGAATCAAGTCCCACCGCGCCGCGGCGATTCGGTTTGAGCTGCCGGAGACCGTGGAAACGAGCATTCGCTCCTTTGCCAAAGAGAAAGGTTTGACCCTCTACCCGGTCTTGCTGGCCGCCTATATGGCGTTGTTGCACAAGTACTCGGGGCAAACGGACATCGTCGTGGGGGCCCCTTATGCCGGACGGACACGCGGGAAGTTCCGCGAAACGTTTGGATTTTTCGTCAACATGTTGGTCAATCGCCAGCAGGTCGAGGCCACGACGACTTTTCTGGACTTGGTGACCGAAGTCAATCGGAGTGCCGGGAAACATTTGCGCAAACAGGACTTTCCTTTTCCCGTCCTGGTCCAGAAACTGACCAGTCAACGCGACAAAAGCCGCTCGCCGCTGTACGATGTCGAGTTCGTCTATGACCGCCCGCGTGTGATCGAAGAGATCGCTCCGTTTATTCAGGGGTGGAACGGCGCTCGACTCGATCTGGGGGAGCTGGTATTTGAATCGATCGAATTTGAAAAACGCTGGTTGGAACGAGACCTGCAACTCTTCGTATCCGATGGCCAAGACAAACTGTATGGCACCTTGACCTACAACAAAGACCTGTTTGCAAAGAGCACGGCGAATCGGTTTGTCGGCCATTTCATCAACTTGCTGGAAGCGGTTGTTCGGGAACCGGAAACAGCTCTCGGATCGCTGGACTATCTGAGTCAGGAAGAACGGTGCCAGCTCTTGGAGGAATGGAACCAAACCGACCGGGCCTATCCGGAAGCAGGCTGGGTTCACGACTGGTTGCGTACGCAAGCACAGGAGACGCCGGAGCAAACGGCGTTGAGCTTCGAGGGGGACAAGCTGACCTATCGGGAACTGGACGATCGAATCGATCGAATCGTGGGAGCGCTCGCCGCTCAAGGCGTACAGACCGAATCTCCGGTGGCGATCGTGATGTACCGCTCGGTGGAAATGGTCGCTTCCCTGCACGCTGTCATGCGAGCCGGCGGTTTCTATGTGCCGATCGACCCGGAGTTGCCGCAAGATCGGATCGAATGGATGGTCTCCGAAGTCGATCCGAACGTGGTGCTGACGCAAAAAGCGTTGCTCCCGCTGCTGGAGGCGTTGGGCATGGCCGACCGTGCGATCGTCGTCGACGACGGTGAGTTGCCCGTTGTCCCTGTGGCAACCGTTCCGCTCCAAGCGGACAATGCGGCGTATATGATTTACACGTCCGGTTCGACCAGCCGCCCCAAAGGGGTCGTGAATACGCACGGCGGCATTCGCAACCGCATTTTGTGGATGCAAGAAGCGTTGCAATTGAGCAGCGAGGATCGCGTCCTGCAAAAGACCCCCTATTCGTTTGACGTGTCGGTCTGGGAGTTCCTGTGGGCGTTCCATGTCGGTGCGCAATTGGTGGTCGCGAAGCCGGAAGGGCACAAAGACCCGGACTATCTCATCGATCTGATCAAGGCAGAGTCGATCACCACGCTGCATTTTGTTCCTTCGATGTTGCAGATTTTCCTCGCCAACCCGCGCAGCCGTGAGTGTACGTCCTTGCGCCGCGTGATATGCAGTGGGGAGGCGCTGCCGGTCAAGCTGGCCCAAGAGTTTTTCGAAATTTTGCCGGATTGCGAACTGCACAACTTGTACGGCCCGACAGAAGCTGCCGTCGACGTGACGTGGTGGAAGTGTGAGCCGACAGACTCTCTGCGCTCGATTCCGATCGGGTATCCGATCGCCAATACGCAGATGTACATCTTGGACGAAAGCCTCAACCCGGTGCCGATCGGCGTGACCGGCGATCTGTATATCGGCGGCTGCCAACTGGCGCGCGGTTACTGGAAACGCCCCGATCTGACGGCGGAACGATTCATTCCCGACCCCTTCGCAAAAGAGGTGGGGGCGCGGATCTACAAGACGGGCGACATCGCACGGTATCTGCCAAACGGCGCGATCGAGTACTTGGGACGTTCGGACTTCCAAGTGAAAATCCGCGGGTTCAGGATCGAGCTGGGCGAGATCGAATCCCAGTTGCTGCAACAGGAGAGCATCAAGGAAGCGGTTGTCGCGGATCGCGGCGAGGCCGGCAACAAATACCTGTGCGCTTATCTGGTGGCAGATCGAGAGCTGACCGTGTCGGAACTTCGAGACGCCCTTTCCAAACAGCTGCCGGAATACATGATTCCTTCCTATTTTATGTATCTGGAACAACTGCCGCTGTCGCCAAACGGCAAGTTGGATCGAAAGGCGTTGCCGGAGCCGGAAAAAAGTGCTCACACCGGGGTGGCGTATGTGGCACCAACCGATGAGATCGAAGCGAAACTGGTGGAGATCTTCCAAGAGGTGCTAGACGTGGAAGGCGTCGGGATCGAGCATGATTTCTTTGAACTGGGCGGGCACTCGCTGAAAGCGACGGTCCTCATCTCCAAGATTCACAAGGAACTGCATGTGGAACTGCCGCTGAGCGAAGTCTTTACGAACTCGAAGATCAAAGAGTTGGCGCGCTATGTGCAAACCGCGGAACAGAACGCCTATGCGGCGATCCGACCGATCGCGGAACAAGCCTACTATCCGACATCCTCCGCGCAAAAGCGGCTGTACATCCTCGGACAGTTGGAAGGGGCAGGAACGAGCTACAACATGCCGGGGGCTATGATGGTGGAGGGCGACCTGGACACGGAACGGCTTGATCAAGCGTTCAGACAACTCATCGGCCGCCATGAGACGCTGAGAACCTCGTTTGAGATGGTGGACGATGAGATTGTACAGCGAGTCCATTCGGATGTTCCGTTTGCGATCCGCGTGAAGGAAGCGGCGGAAGAGCAAGCGGAGACGTTGATCGCCGAGTTCGTGCAACCGTTCGACTTGAACCAAGCGCCGCTGTTGCGAGTAGAACTGGTCAAGCTGGCGGCCGACAGACATCTGTTGCTGTTTGACATGCACCACATCATCTCGGACGGCGTTTCGATCGGTGTTCTGATCCGAGAGTTCGTCGCGCTGTACCAAGGAGACGACCTCTCCCTGCTGCGGGTTCAATACAAAGACTTCTCGGCTTGGCAAAATGAGTGGTTTGAAAGCGAAGCGATGCAAGCGGATGAGCGATACTGGCTGGACACGTTTGCCGGGAGCGTTCCGGTGCTCGACATGCCGACCGATTTCCCGCGTCCTATCGTTCAAAGCTTTGAGGGAAGCAGCATCACGGTCGAGTTGGGTCGCGAATTGACCAACCGATTGCACGCTTTGGCAAAAGAAACGGGCTCCACGCTCTATATGGTGCTGTTGGCGGCGTACAACACTTTGCTGTCCAAGTACACGGGCCAAGAAGACATCGTCGTCGGTTCGCCGATCGCCGGTCGACCGCACGCAGATTTGCAAGGCCTGATCGGGATGTTTGTCAACACGTTGGCGATGAGAAACCGTCCGGTCAGCGAGCTGACCTTCCGCGAATTTTTGGCAAGCGTGAAAGAAAATGCGCTCCAAGCGTATGAGCACCAAGGCTACCCGTTTGAACAGCTGGTCGAACAGTTGGACATCCCGCGGGACTTGAGCCGCAATCCGTTGTTTGACACGTTGTTCGTGTTGCAAAATGCCGATCAGGGACAGCTCGACGTCGAGGGCTTGCGCTTCACACCGTACCCGTTTGACAGCGGGATCGCCAAGTTCGACCTGACCGTTACGGCCGAAGAGGTGGGGGACCATATTGACTTCACCTTGACCTACAACAAAGACCTGTTTGCAAAGAGCACGGCGAATCGGTTTGTGGGCCATTTCATCAACTTG
>DASTWJ010000017.1:0-35221 GCA_035776695.1 Bacilli bacterium | reverse complement strand
AAGCGCGTGCTCGACGTCGGCTGCGGGCATGGCGAGTATACGGTGCGATGGAGCGAGACGGCACGCGAGGTGTACGGGCTGGATGTCACCGATGATTTCGTGCGAACGGGTGCGGAGTTGGCCGGCTCGAACGTGACGTTTGTGACGGGGAATACCAAGGACAGACTGCCTTTTGCCGACGACTTTTTCGACGGGGCGTACAACCGCAGAGGCCCGATGTCGGCGTATGCGGACTTGGGGCGCGTGGTGAGACCGGGCGGCGAGATCGTCGGGGTACATCCGGGTGATCGTTTGTGGCAGGAGCTGGCCAAGTGGTTTCCGGGGTTGTTCCCGGCGTTGGCAGGCTCGCCGACGATGGACAAGTTGCAGGGGTATTTGCAACGCTGTGACTATGCGGCCGAAGTGGAAGCGGTGGTGAGCGCCGAGTATCTGCATGAGCCGGAGGATGTATTGCGGGCGCGCTGTTTCGGGCAGGTGCCGGAGATTCTGGAGGAGTTGAAGGCGAGTTCCTTGGATGCGGTGTGTGCGATTTTTGAGCGGCACGCGACGGATCAAGGGCTGCCGTTGACATTTGAACGCTATCTGGTGCGAGCGAAGGTCTAGCTGCTATCGACAGGAGGGATTTTATAAAATGAAAGCGTTGAAAGGAAAAGTAGCCGTGGTCGCAGGAGCAACCCGTGGAGCCGGACGGGCGATTGCGGTGGAGCTCGGCGCGGCGGGGGCGACCGTCTATGTGACCGGGCGCACGACGCGGGAAAATCAATCGCCGATGGGCCGACCGGAGACGATCGAAGAGACGGCGGAGCTGGTGACGGCTCGCGGCGGCGTCGGGATTGCGGTGCGCGTCGATCATACGGTGGAAGCGGACGTGCAGGCGTTGTTTGAGCGGGTGCGTGAGGAGCAGGACGGACGGTTGGACCTTCTCGTCAACGACATCTGGGGCGGCGACCCGCTGACCGAGTGGGGCGTGCCGTTCTGGGAGCAGTCGATGGAGAAAGGCTTGCAGATGCAGAAGCAGGCGGTGCATTCGCACATGCTGAACAACCGCTACGGGGCACCGTTGATGGTCGAGCGCAACCAAGGGTTGATCATCGAGATCACGGACGGGGCGACGTATGACTATCGCGGGCAGTACTTCTACTCGCTGGCGAAAGTGTCGGCGATCCATCTGGCCGAGGCGATGGCGGCCGATTTTCTAGGAAAAAAGGTCGCTGTGACCGCCTTGGCTCTCACCCCCGGCTACCTGCGCTCGGAAGCGATGTTGGAGCGCTACGGCGTGACGGAGGAGAACTGGCAGGAAGGCGCGAAGCACGACCCGAACTTCCTCGCGTCGGAAACGCCTTATTATGTGGCACGGGCGGTTGTGGCGTTGGCCGGTGACCCCAACGTGGCGAACAAGGCCGGACAAGCGCTGACCTCTTGGGACCTCGGCGAAGAGTACGGGTTGCGGGATCTGGACGGTCGGCAACCGCATTGGGGACGGCATTTTGCGGAACTGATCGCGAAGTGAGGTTATACGAAAAGATTGGAACAGACAAGACTCGCGAGGGGTGTGACCGCATGTTGGAATACACCGGGGAGCGCGTGATCCCCGAGTTGATGAAGCCGATGAACGGGATGCTTTTGGAGCATCTGGCCCGCTATTATTTTGCTCTGCCGTATATCCGGCAGGGGACGGTGCTCGATATCGCCTGCGGCGCGGGTTACGGGACGCACATGGTCGCCAAAGCCTGCAAGAAGGACATCGACCGCGTGCTGGGCGTCGATGTCGATCCGCAGACGGTGGAATATGCCCGCCGCACGTATTACCACCCGCAGACGGCGTTTGAGGTGCATGATGCGCTCGACCCGCAGCTGCCGGACAAGCTCGGGACGTTCGATGTGGTGTTGAGCTTTGAGACGATCGAGCATGTGGCGGATGATCGGCTGTTTGTCGACATCCTCTACCGGTTGCTCAAGCTCGGCGGTACTCTGGTGCTGTCCACGCCGTTCGGAGCGGGACGCGGTCAGCCGACATTAGAGCCGTTTCATCAGCACCAATTGACGGAAGATGAGTTCTGGGAGCTGTTCACACCGTTTGCCGAGGTGGAGCGGTACTACCAACGCGGCGTGACGTTTGAAAAGGGTCGCCCCGGCGTGCCTTATCCGTTCGGGGTGGCGGTCTGTCGCAAGTGAATCGAGCACAAGCAAGTATGCAAGCTGATGCCTGTCTTATCCAGGCATCAGCTTATTTTAATTGTTCTAATTTCAAAGAGATTGTGAATCGAAACTTGAAGAAAATGATCGAAGTATGATGAAAAAGATAATAAGTTGTTATATAATATCGTCGTCATCGTTTGGATTACATTGGATACAGAAAATAATTAAAAATACACCAAGAAGATGTAAATCAAACTGTATGAATATGGATTTCGGAAAAGACCTGAAGGAAAGGTAGGCGAAACGATGGGCTATCGCAACAGACGAAAGTGGTCGGCGGTCGTGGCCGGTCTGCTCTTGGCACAAGCGTGGTTGCCGGGTGTGGGCTTGGCGGCTGCACCCGATGAAGCAGGGGGCGGTCATGAACGGCCGGTACTGGCGACTTTGCCTCAGAACGGTGCTCAGACGGTGCGACCGGACACGTCGATCGAAGTGCAACTGGATCAGGGGAGCCGCTTCTATGATGCTTGGGACAAGAGGTACCGGGCGGGCGTGACGCTGACGTTGCTCAATGACGGCGGACAGGCGGTGTTCACGACGGGGGATGAGGAGCTGCAGTATGACCCGTTGACGGGGACGTTGCACTTCACGCCGCCGCAAACGCTTGATCGCTACACGACGTACGGTGTGGTGGTCACGCCGGACAAGCTGCCGAAGTCCTTGCTCGGAGATTCGGGGCGCAAGGACATGCCCGTGCAGCCGGATAAGGTCGTGACACCGCTGTCCGACGCGGCGTTGCTGGCAAGTGAGGAAGCGGCGAACGAAGCACCTGCGGCCTCAGCCCTCGCTGCTCCGGCATCGAATCCCGACCTGCTCGATCTTCAGCAACGTACGCATGACATAGCGGACAAGCCGCACAAGCAGCAACCGCCGCAACGGGTCGGCCCGCAGGCGGTGCTCGCCGTCGACGGGGCGCTCCATGCGATCGATGTCAAGGAAGGCAAGAACCAGAAGGGCATCGTCGAGCGGGTTGAAGGGACGACCGTCACGCTGTTCGGCGGTCGTCAATTCACCTTGACGCAAGACACGCATGTCCATCGTCCCGACCAACCGGGCGGGGATACGCTCGCCGATTTGACCCCCGGCGACTTCGTGATTGTGACGGTCGACGCGCACTCTCAAGTCACCAACGTCAACGTCACCAACCGCCAAGACGCGCTCTCGTTCGTCTTCACCACCGGCTCTGCGCTGCATGAGCCGACACAGGTGCGCGTGGAGCAGGCGGAACAGGCGCCGCGCGTGACGGAAGACGGGCACTTCACGCTCGTATCGACAGACGATTACGGGCTGCCGGCGTGGGGCTCGACGACCGATGTGGCGCTGGAGACGGTGGACGGTTCACCGCTCGACGCGTCGGCACAGGTGTTGCCGAGCGCCTCGTTTGTGACCGCGAACGAGAACGGACGCACGGCGGTGACCGTCGTCGATCATCTGGTGCAGACGGTCGCGGCCAAAGTGTCGATGGACGGCCCGTATGCGGATGGGAAGGACGCGCACGGATTTGTCGTGGTGTTCAACTTCCGCCCGGGATTGCCGGCAAACGCCACGCTGACCGGGCCGGAAACGATGGTCGTCGGCACGGGTGCCGAGTTGACAGGCGTTGTCACCGACGTGTACGGCAATGTCGTCGAAGATGGCTCCGAGCTGACGTTCACCGCGACGGCGGGAGAGGTGAGCACGCCCGCCTACACGGTGAACGGGGAGTTCCGCACCGCTTACAAAGCGGCGACTCGCGTACAGGACGTGACCGTTCATCTGGCTTCGACCGAAGGGACAGCCGCAGCCGATACGGTAATCACGCTGCTGCCCGACCTCCCGGATCATATGACGCTGCAAGCGCCGGCCCAAGTACCGGCCGGGGAGAGCGTCACGATTCGCGGGCAGGTGTTTGACCGCTACGACAATGCCGTGCTCGACGGCTCAGACCTGTTGCTCTCGGCGACGGCGGGTGAACTGCCGAACGCGGTGACGACGACAAACGGGGCTTATGAAGCGACCTACACCGCTCCGACCAAGGTGCAGACCGTCCAACTGGCGGCGACTTCGGTCGAAGGTACCGCCTCCCGCGAAGCAACCGTCGAGATCGTCGCCGGTCCGGTCGCCAACTTGTCGCTGCAAGCGCAAGACACCGACCTGTACGTGCAGGAGTCGACGCAACTGAGCGGCCAGACCAGCGACCGCTACGGCAACTTGGTCACCGGCCAAGTCGTGACCTTGCAGGCGGAAAAAGGTTCGCTGTCCGATCCTGCGCCGCAAACCGACGCGGCCGGGCTGTATGCGTCGATCTACACCGCTCCGGCGGTCAACGGGAGCGATACGGTGACGGCGACGGCGGATGAGGTCAGCGCAGCCGTCACCTTGAACATTCACCTGCAAGACGGCACGGGCTACAACCCGGCGACCGGGCAAGTGGAGGCGGTCGCACGCATTGCGTTTGATGTGTCGAACTACCAAGCGGCCGCATCGGAGATCATCAACCTGAGCGGTCATGTCTACAACGCGAACGGCCAACCGCTCCAAGGCGTGGAATTCTCCGACGCCCAAGCGACGGCAGGAACGATTAAGAGCCTGTCCTATCAGACAGATGCGAACGGCGCGTTCGTCTTGACCTACCAAGCGCCGGACAGCAAGCAGGCGGCGACCGTCACGATCACATCCGGCGAGATCAACGCGCAGGCGCAGATCAACTCGCAGGCGATCGGCGTCGGCTTCAACCCGAAGACCGGGCAATGGGAGCCGGTCGGTTCGATCACGATCGATGTCGACACGGTTCGTTACTCCTTCGTACAGGAATACGACCTCTCGCTGTTGCCGGGCGCTACGGTGGACATCACCGGCCATGTGTACGGCGAGTCGGGTGACCCGCTGACTCAAGTGCAGTTCGACACCTTGACGGCGACGGACGGCACGATCTCGCTCGCTTCCGAGCCGGATCAGACGGGCGCGTTCACCTTGCAATACAACACGCCGGAGACGGAAGGCAACCAGATGCTGCAGATCGGTTCCGGCAGCGCCTTGACGACGGTGAACACGACGATCACCACGTTCGGGTACGGGGTGAACACGGTAACCCGCCAGATGGAACCGGTGGCGCAGATCGTGTTCGATCCGACTTCCTACACCGTCGGCGCGGGCGGCTCGATCACCTTGACCGGCCGCACGTTGAACGCAGACGGCGTGCCGTTGGCGATGGCGAAAGTCAATGTCAGCGTCGACGGAGGCTTTACGTCGAACCAAGCGATCAGCGGCATCGACGGCACGTTCTCGCTGTTCTACATCGCGCCGATGCAACCGGGCACCTACCACGCCCAAGCCTCGACCGCGCCCGATGTGTTCGGCACGGCGGTCATCGACGTGATCCAGCCGGAGCCGCCGCATTTTGAAACGCCGTATCTCTCGATGAGCGGGTTCGGGTATGCCCAGTATTGGATCGGCACGATCAACTGGGGGGCACAGGTGATGCAAAGCAACGGCCTGCCCGCCGCCGACCAACTGTTCACGCTCGACAAGGGCTTCTACCAGTTCCTCGACCTGCAGTTCACCGACGCATACGGCACGCTCCAAGGCGGCCCGATTCAGTTCAACACGCCGTATCAGTGGTACACGATTTCTTCTACCGGGATCACCTACTATGCGACGATCACGCTGACGATGAGCGGGTTCGACATGCAATCGCTCAGTTATGTGGAACCGTCTTACGCACAGACGTTTACCGTCCATTGGACGAACTCTCGGTAAGGAAACACCCTCGATCATACCAGGAAAAGAGGAGATATGAGAATGATCGCAAAGAAAGCCATTCGTTCGCTGTCCACCATGCTGACGGCGAGCCTGCTGGCCGCTTCTCTGCTTCCGGGGTCTGCCGCTTTGGCGGCAGCTCCGCAGGCGGAGAACGGCAACCGGATGCCGGTGATCTATACCCAGCCGGAAGCGAACGCGACGACCGTTCGCCCGGACACCGCCATCGAGATGCAACTTGATCAAAGCGACCCGTTCTACAAGCAATGGGCGAAAAAATACAACGGCGAAATCACGCTGACCCTGCTCAATGACGGCGGACAAGCAGTCTATTCGTCGGAGGACAGCGAGCTGACGTTTGATGACGCGACCGGCACGGTGACATTTACCCCGCCGGAGTTGTTGAACCGCTACACCACCTATGGCGTGGTGATCACGCCGGAGCAGTTGCCGAATACGCTGCGCAAGGATGCGACGCGCAAGCAGTTGCCGAAGCGCCCGGACTTCAAAGTCGAAGAAGTCCCGATGTCCGACGTGGTTTCGAAAGTCAAAGCTCACACCGAGCAGCAGTTGCCGGACGAGAGTGACCTTCCCTCGATCGTGGAAGACCCGACCTACCTGTCGCAACAGATCGAAGCGTTGCAAGCGGAGCCGGGCCTTGATTTTGTGAAAAAGGCGAAGATCCAAAAGTACAACGCCCTGCTGCGCCTGCAAGCGGAAAATCGCTCGCAGTATGTCGGGCCCAAGCCGGTCAAAGCGGTGGACGCTGCCTTGCATCCGATCCGCGTGACCGACGGCACGACGCAAAAAGGCGTCATCGAGCGCATCGAAGGACAAGTGATCACCCTGTTCGGCGGCACCCAGTTTACCGTCGACACCGACACGCACATTCATCTGCAAGGTGCGGGGCAAAACACGCTGGCCGACTTGAAGCCGGGCGACTTCGTGACCGTGACGGTCAACGCGCAGTCGGCTGTCAAGAACATCAATGTCACCACACCGGAAGGCGTGCTGTCCTACGTGTTCACCACCGGTTCCGCTCTGCATGAACCGACCCACGTTTCGGTGGAACAGACGGAAGAACGCCCGCGCGTGACCGAGGACGGTCATTTCACCCTCGTCTCGACGGACGACTACGGTCTTCCGGCATGGGGTTCCGAAACGTCGATCGACCTGCAAACCCAAGACGGAACCGACTTGGATGCGTCTGCACAGGTTCTGCCGAGCGCGGCCTTCACCACCTCCTCGCAAGACGGTCGCACCGATGTGACGATCGTCGATCACAAGGTGCAGCGCATCGCGGCCAAAGTGTCGATGGACGGCCCGAACCGTGACGGGTACGATGCGCACGGGTTTGCCGTGTTCTTCGATTTCCGACCGGGCATGCCGGCCCAAGCGACGCTGTCGGCGCCGCAAGAGATGGTCGTCGGCACGATGACCGGGCTGTCCGGCACCGTCACCGACGTGTATGGCAACGCGGTGGAAGACGGTACCGTGCTGAAGCTGCAAGCATCGGCGGGGGAGGTCGACACCCCGGTCAACACGTTTGAAGGCAAGTTTAGCACCACCTACGAAGCCGCAACCAAAACGCAAGACGTCACCTTGTCCGTCAAGTCGGAAACCGGCACCGCCAAAGCGACGACGACGGTGCACCTGCTGCCGGACGTTCCGGCGAACGCGACGCTCGATGCGCCGAGCTCGATTCAAGCGGGCGAAAGCGTCGTGCTCTCCGGCAAGATCACCGACCGCTACGGCAACAACGTGCTCGATGGCACGTCCTTGCTCTTCTCGGCGACCGCAGGGGAGTTGGCTGCGAACGGCTCGACGACCGCCGGTCATTACGAAGTGACTTACACCGCTCCGACCAAGGTCCAGCGCGTCTCGCTGGCGGTTGCCTCCCAAGAAGGCACCGCACAGCAGGATGTGCTCGTGGAGATCGTACCGGGTCCGGTGGCGAACCTGACCTTGCAAGCGCAAGACACCTCGCTGGCGGCCGGTGCCACCACCGACCTCAGCGGACAAGCGTCCGACCGCTATGACAACCTGATCAACGACCAAGAGGTGGCGCTGGCCGCCGAACACGGCTCTTTGAGCAACAGCGCACCGCACACGAATGAGGCGGGCGTATACGGTTCCGTCTACGAAGCACCGACCGGCTACACCGGTCAAGATACGGTCACCGCGAAGGCCGGCGACGCGTCCGCGTCGCTGAACTTGGAGATCGTCTCGGACGGCGGCGTGGGCTACAACCCGGCGACCGGCCAAACCGAACCGGTAGCTGTGATTCGCTTCGTGCCGCAAACCCAAGATGCGACGCTGAACCAAGTCGTCGTGTTGAAAGGCTATGTCTACAACGAACGCAACCAAATCCTGCAAGACGTCGTGTTCACCGCGAGCCACACCACCGGCGGCACGATCGAATCGATGTCCTACAAGTCCGGCCTTGACGGTTCCTTCACCGTCACCGTGCGCACCCCGAACGAGGAAGGCGCCATCGACGTGACCGTCACGTCCGGTGAGATTTCCGGCACCGCGACGCTGAACATCACCCCGTACGGCTTCGGTTACAACGCCAAGACGGGTAAATGGGAAGCTGTCTACTCGATCGACCTCGATGCGGCTGCTTACATCCCGACGCTTGGCAAAGGCATCAACCGCAACTACAACATCACGATCAACCCGGGCAAGACGGTTCAATTCGTAGGCCATGCGGCCAATGCGAGCGGTGATCCGCTCTCGCAAGTCCAGTTCAACCGTCTGGCACTGACCAGCGGATCGGCCAACCTGACCCGCTACACCGATGCCAACGGCGATTTTACCTTGACCTATGAAGCACCGAGCACCGAAGGCAACCAGATTCTCCAGTTTGGCACCGGCAACACGCTGACCACGATTTACATGTCGGTCGATTACCTCGGCCAAGGCTACAACCCGGCGACCGGGCAGTGGGAAGATGTTGCGAACATCGTGTTCAACCCGAGCGACTACACGGTTGACTCCTCCCAAGGCGTTACGCTGACGGGCAAAGTGACCAACGCTTTGGGGCAACCGCTGATGATGGCCAAAGTGCTGACCCAGTACACGAACGGCTATGCACCGTCTCAAGTGATCACCGGCCCGGATGGCACGTTCTCATTTGACTACGTCTCGCCGATGACCAACCAAAACTACACCGAGTATCTGTACGGCTACGTCGACGGCAGCCGCTACGGCATGGCGACGATCCATGTCAACAAGATGCCCGACCCGTATTTCGTCAACCCGTTCATCCACATCTACCACTATGACATCACGTGGGGGGGCAACGTGTTCTACGGGAACGGCGTGCCGTTGACCCGCAACAACGCCGACCGCTGGTTCCGCTTGGAAGATACGTTTAACCACCCGGCTTGGTACTGGATGGACTACATCCTGCCCAACGCGTCCGGCTACCTCAACGGCCCGTCCGGCTATGCGATGTGGCAATACTACTACTACTCGGTCGACCGCTACGGTGTCACCGTCACCTACTACTATTGGTACAACATGACGGCCTACCGCAACGGTCACCATCTGCCGCCGAGCTACAACGAATCGTTCCACGTACGTGAATACATTTACTAACCGCTTGACACCAAGACCCGCTTCCCGGCGGGTCTTTTTTCATCCGGTCCCTCATACATAGGAGTAGGAAAGGAGGGATGGCGGTGGAAGCCTCCAAAGAACAAGCCCCGCGCCAAAAGGGCCTCGGCTGGTATTCGCGCCTCGCGTATCCGCTTTTGCTGGCGATTTTCGTGTGGGACATCCTGTATTTTGAGTTTGCACGACAGGACAATTGGCACCTGCAAGTGGCCGGCCAGGAACCGAGGGCGGAGATACTCGATCGGTTTTATGAGCTGCAATCGCAATTTTTTATCTCTCTTGGGGTAATCGCCGTGGTCACGCTGGTCTGGGTGCTGCTCGTGCGCCGCGACAAGCGGGTCCATCCGGAGAAATACCGTCGCTATTAAGTGAGGCGCGGTACGTAGAAAGCATCGTTCGGACAGGGAACGGTGCTTTTTTCATGTCGTTCGACATAGGGATAGAGAAGAGTCTAGCAACTACGAACGAGATGACGGAGGATACCAGCGATGAAATGGAGCGCGTTGTATGTGGGGTTGGTGTTGGTGCTGCTGTTTTCCTTCGCCCCGACGCCGATTGCCAATGCGATTGATACGAGCGGGGTCACGACGATCGGGGAAGACGAGGCGTTGAAGATCTACAAGGCGGAGGTTCGTAAAACACTGGCCCAAGCGGCGCTGACCGCGATCCAAGAGGCCGAGGAGCAGTTGAACCCGCCGCCGCAACCGGAGCCGAAACCCGAACCCAAACCGGAGCCCGAACCGAAAAAAGTGGCCTACTTGACGTTTGACGACGGCCCGAATTCCTATACGGCACAGATTTTAGATGAGTTGAAAAAAGAAAACGTGCAGGCGACCTTTTTCCTGCTGGGACCGCAGATCGAGCGGTACGAGGAGACGGCGAAACGGATCGTGGCGGACGGGCACAGCCCCGGTTTGCACGGGATGACGCACGTCGCGAAAAAGGTCTATGCCTCGACCCGCTCTTTGCTCGACGAGGTGGAAGACTGCAACACGATCTTGGAGCGGGTGACCGGCGTGCGCTCGAAGCTGTTTCGCGCGCCCTACGGCAGCAAGCCGTGGATGCCGGACGACTACCGTGACGCGACGGCCGGCGCGGGGTATCGCCTGTGGGATTGGAACGTGGACAGCTACGATTCGCGGGCGGCCGAGGTGCCGGCTGAGCAGATCGTGGCACAGGTCAAGCAGCAGGTGCAAGGCAAGGAACGCGCCGTGATTTTGCTCCATGACAAGAAAACGACGGTCGAAGCGTTGCCGCAGATCTTGGCAGACCTCAAGGCGCAGGGCTTTGTGCTCAAACGGGTGGAAAGCGACACGAAGCCACTGAATTTTTGGAACGATGAACGATAAATAGATCAAAAGAGGGTCGTGATTCCAAGCGGGATAGGACAAAAGGTTTAAGGCATATAGTAGAATTGAACTTGTTTAGTATAAATTGCAACCTTATATTACCGAATATCCACAAACCTATAACTTTGTTGTATGATTGTGTCGAATCCAGTCGTAAAAATGGTATAAAAAATTCATTGATTAGTCTTTTAGTTTCGACAAATTTACGTTATAATTCTCTTAAGGCAATGGGGTTGCCTTTGATTGATTGAGGGGAGTAGGGCAGTTAACTCACGAAACGGAGGGGACTGTCTTGATGATGTCGAACAAAGAATTTGATGCAATTGTGGTAGGTGCACGCTGTGCCGGATCGGCGACCGCTTCGTACTTGGCCCGCGCCGGGTACCAAGTGTTGATGCTCGACCGGACGTTCTTCCCGAGTGACGTGGTATCCACACACACGATCTTCAACAACACGGTTGACTGCCTGAATGAGCTGGGTGTCCTGGACAAGCTGTTGGAAACGGACACGCCCGCAGTCATCAACATGAGAGCCCAATTTGACGACGTTGTGGTCGAGAGCTCGATGCCCTCGTACAACGGGGAGAGCCGTAGCTATTGCTTCCGACGCACGCATTTTGACAAGATCATGTTGGATCATGCTCGTGCGTATGACAACGTGACGGCGATCGAAGGGGTTCGCGTCACGGAGTTGATCAAAGAAAACGGCGTTGTCGTCGGGGTGCGCGCACACGACCGCGAAGGCAACGACCTTGAATACCGGGCGAAGATCGTCATCGGAGCGGATGGCCGCGTGTCCACCGTGCGCAAAGCGGCGGACGCCGAGCTGAAATTCTCCGAGGCGACCGAATATGCCACCTACTACGGCTATTTTGAGAACTTCAAGCAGGAGACGCCGAAGTTTGAGATCTACCAGATCGGGATCTTACGCGCGTATATCTTCGCGACGTCCGATGGACAACATGTGGTCGCCGCGACGTTCCCGAACAACGATGCGGACCTCGTGGCCGCGTTCCGTCAAGATGGGGAGAAGGCGCTGCGGGAGTATATGGGCGACTTCCTCCCGGATGGTCATGAGCGTCTGGCCGACGCTCGCCTCGTCGAGCCGGTCAAAGGCCTCCTGCATTTTGACAACCATTGGTACCAAGGCATGGGCGATGGGTGGGCGATCGTCGGCGACGCCGTCTGCTTCAAGGACCCGGGGATGGGTCAAGGGATGCACGACGCGATCTTCGGCGCCCGCATTCTGGCCGGTGTCCTGTCGCGCTACGAAGACTGGCGCGCCTCGTCTGCCGAGATGCAACAGGCGTACCAGCAGGAGCTCGAAGCGGAGTTTATGGCGCGTTTCCAAGCGTGTGTCCACCTGACCAAGGTCATCCCGTTCTCCGAAGAGGACAAGATGATGCATCAGGTGATCCTGCACGACGAGACGGCTCGCCAAGCGTTCTTCGGTTTCTACAACTATACGGCGGAACGAGAAGACCTCGGCCGCGAGATCGAAGCGTTTGTCGCCAAGCAGCAGCCGGCTGTAAGCTAAACGAACGAGACCGACACAACCGACAGAGCGCGAACCGGGCTCTGTCGGTTTTTATGTAGCAGGAAGTCGGGACGGGCCTGTCGAACAAGAAGTGGAAGCAGGAAGAGGGGTGGAGGGATTTCCGATGCGTGACTTTCAGCCGAAGGAAATGGACATCGCCAAGAACATCCGGATGATCGAGTGGCTGAAAACGGAACTGCTCGACAACGTCTCCGGCCTGTTCCGCGGCTTTCTCAAAGGCAGCGAATCGATCATGCTCGATTTTCTGGCCAACATCATCTTGTTGGCGTACATCTTGGCGAAGCGGCTTGGCATTTCGTTTCAAGAGCTCGACAAATCGGTGCTCGCCAAAGCGGACCAAGGGATTGAACTCGGCCACCAAGCCGAAGAATGGTACGGGGACCTCAGCGGGCTGAAAGACCACATGAACCGTCGCCGGTAAGGCAAAGCGACACATGTAATTTTTGCAAGCGTTACCGTTTGCATACCCGTTGCAGGCAGGACATACGCAATATGCCACAGGCCTTGTTCAACCCTCGCAGCCCTTGTGCGGCAAGGGTTTGCAAGGTTTTTTGACACTTGATCGCCCGATCGTGGGCGAAGGAAAGGCCACATCCAAGACGTGTACAAGATCGTGAATTGTCAGTCTTGGCAAGTATTGAGGAGGGCAAAATAGACCGAAATCGTGTTATAACTGTGACAATGATCAATTTATGTTCGATTTCCGGTCTTAGATATTGCCCGAAACTCCAAACGCGAACCAGAGGAGGGTATTCGGATGAAAGTATTGTTTTTGCAAGACGTAAAGGGACAAGGCAAAAAAGGTGAGATCAAAGAGGTGTCCACCGGCTATGCCAACAACGTGCTGTTGAAGAAAGGCTTGGCGGTCGAAGCGACGCCTGGCAACATCAACCAGGCGAAGCAGGCCCAAGCGGGTGAAGATCGCAAGGCGGCTGCGGCACTGGCCGAAGCACAAGGGCTGGCGGAGAAGATGAAGGAAATGTCGGTCACGCTGACGACCAAGGCCGGCGAAGGCGGCCGTTCCTTCGGTTCGATCACCTCCAAGCAGATCGCCGACGCGCTGAAGGACCAGCACAAGCTCAACGTCGACAAACGAAAAATTCTCTTGGACGAGCCGATTCGCGGTCTGGGCACCACCGTGGTGGCGGTGAAACTGCACCCGCAAGTGACCAGCGAACTGCGCGTTCAAGTAGTAGCGGAGTAGATACGAATGATCAAAAAACTGCTTAAGAAACTCAACAAGATTCCCGGTAGCAAGCTGGCGGAAAAACTGGATAACGAAGATGCGGTACGTCGCCAAGTCACCGCGTTGTTTGGAGTATTAAGCAGTATCTATGGACCGGACAAATTGGTGCTGCGCGCAGGCAAGCTCGACGCGCTTTCTTTGATGCGCTCGTCGAGCCTCGAAGACCGCGTCATCGCCTTGCAACGCATCGTGTACGAAAACCCGTCGATCGAGGAGAAGCCGTCCGCACAACGGATTCCCGAGATTCTGAACGAGGTGGAGGAGACGCTCGCCGACTTCATCACGCGCCGTTCCTTGGAAGAGGAGCTGGAGAAGCGGGTCAGCGAGAAGATGCAGGAGAAGCACGAAGAGTATATCAAAGAGGTGCGCCAACAGCTCGTCAAGGAGCAGTCGGGCCCGGAAAACGCGCAGACATTGAAAAAATACGCCCTGCTCGAAAAGAAGGATTCGATCAAGCTGTCCAAGTCGACCTACGAGCTGGTGCGCCCGCAACAGATGGACGAGATCGTCGGTCAGGAGCAGGCGAAACGCGCGCTGCTCTCGAAGATGGCCAGCCCGTTCCCGCAGCACATCATCATCTACGGCCCGCCGGGCGTCGGTAAGACGACGGCGGCGCGGATCGCCTTGCAGGAGGCGGCGCGTTTGGCTTCGACGCCGTTCTTGGAAGAGGCGCCGTTTGTGGAAGTGGACGGCACGACGCTGCGCTGGGACCCGCGCGACATCACCAACCCGCTGCTCGGTTCGGTCCACGACCCGATCTACCAAGGGGCGCGTCGCGACCTCGCGGAGACGGCGATTCCCGAGCCGAAGCCGGGGCTTGTGACCGACGCGCACGGCGGCATCCTGTTCATCGACGAGATCGGCGAATTGGACGCGGTGCTCCAGAACAAGCTGCTCAAAGTGTTGGAAGACAAGCGGGTGAAGTTCGAGTCTCCTTATTATGATCCGGAGGACGCGAACGTACCGAAGTATATCAAGAAGCTGTTTGACGAAGGGGCTCCGGCCGACTTCGTGCTGATCGGGGCGACCACGCGCGACCCGTCGGAGATCAACCCCGCCCTGCGTTCGCGCTGTGCGGAGATCTTCTTCGAGCCGCTGGTGCCGGATCAGGTGGAAGAGATCGTGATCGAAGCGGCCGACCGATTGGAAGTAGGGTTGGAGGAGACCGTCGCATCGACGATCGCCCGCTACACGATCGAAGGCCGGAAAGCGGTTTCGCTGCTGGCCGACGCACACGGCTTGTCCGTGTACCGCAGCGGTGGCGAGACGGAGAACGTCGTCATCGCCCAACAGGACATCGACGAAGTGTTGCGGATGAACCGGATGACGCCGTTCGTCAACGAGCGCTTGAAGGAAACGGTCGACGAGCTGGAGGTCGGCAAGATCTTCGGTCTCGGCGTGGCGGGCTTCCTCGGCTCCGTTCTTGAGATCGAAGCGGTCGCCTTCCCGTCGGCGGAAGCGGGCAAAGGTCGCCTGCGCTTCAACGACACCGCCGGCTCGATGGCCAAAGACTCCGTATTTAACGCAGCCGCCGTGCTGCGCCGGATCACGGGCAAGGACATGAGCGACTACGACATCCACGTCAACGTCGTCGGTGGCGGTCGGATCGACGGCCCCTCGGCAGGGGTGGCGATCACGATGGCGATCTACTCGGCGATCCTCGACAAGCCGATCCCGCAACACCTTGCGATCACCGGCGAAGTGTCGATCCAAGGCAAGGTCAAGCCGGTCGGCGGCGTGCTGGAGAAAATCTTCGGCGCCAAGCAAGCGGGGCTCAAGCGCGTGCTGGTGCCGTACGACAACCGCCAAGACGTACCGGCCGACACGGAGGGCGTCGAGGTGTTCTGCGTGAAGACGGTCGACGAAGTGCTCGAACTCGTGTTCACCACGCAAAAAGAAGATCTGTTACTCGCCTGATACACGCTGCGCAGCCCGCTTATGGTCTGCGCAAGCGTTGTTTCTTGAGCAAATTCCTGTGTAGGAGGCATTTCACATGAGTGAAGAGTTTGTGGAACGAGTCCCCCCACAGAACATGGAAGCGGAACAGGCGGTCCTCGGGGCGGTTCTGATCGAAGCGGAGGCGCTGACCCCCGTGTCGGAGATGCTGCAGGCGGAAGACTTCTACCGCAAGACGCACCAGATGATCTTCGACGCGATCGTGCGCGTGTCCGAATCGGGCGAGCCGGTCGATTTGATCACGGTGACGGCACAGTTGCAACATGTCGGCCAGATCGACGACATCGGCGGCGTGGCATACCTCGCCTCGCTGGCGAACTCCGTGCCGACGGCGGCAAACGTCGACTACTACGCGCAAATCGTCAAGGAGAAGTCGATCATGCGCCGCCTGATCAACACGGCGACGAAGATCGCGGCGACCGGCTACGAAGGCGGCGTCGAAGTCGCCGAGATGATCGACGACGCGGAGAAGCGCATCCTCGAGATCTCGCAACAGGGCAGCGCGAACAAAGGGTTCACGCCGATCAAGGACGTTCTGCTGGACACGTTTGAGCGCATCGAGTTTCTGTACAACAACAAAGGCGCGGTCACCGGCACGCCGACCGGCTACCCGGACCTCGACAAGATGACCTCGGGCTTCAAACCGTCCGAGCTGATCATCCTCGCGGCCCGTCCGGCGGTGGGCAAGACCGCATTTGCCCTGAACATCGCCCAGAACGTCGCCGTGCGGGAAAAAGGCACCGTGGCGATCTTCTCGCTCGAGATGGGTCGCGAGCAGCTCGTCCAGCGGATGCTCTGCGCCGAAGCGAACATCGACGCGGGCAAGATGCGCACCGGCTTTCTCGATGAAGACGACTGGCCGAAACTGACGATGGCGGTCGGCACGCTGTCCGAAGCGCCGATCTACATCGACGACACGCCGGGCATCACGGTGTCGGAGATTCGCGCCAAACTGCGCCGCTTGAAGGTGGAGCACGGCTTGAAGCTCGTGGTGATCGACTACCTGCAGCTGATCATGGGCAAGGGCAAAGGCGACAACCGCCAACAGGAAGTCTCGGAGATTTCCCGTACGCTGAAGTTGATCGCCCGCGAACTGGAATGTCCGGTCATCGCGCTGTCTCAGCTCTCCCGTTCCGTGGAGCAGCGGCAGGACAAGCGCCCGATGATGTCCGACCTGCGGGAATCGGGCTCGATCGAGCAGGACGCCGACATCGTATCTTTTCTATACCGTGACGACTATTACAACCCGGAATCGGAGCGCAAGAACATCATCGAGATCATCATCGCCAAGCAACGTTCCGGTCCGACAGGGACGGTGGAACTCGTGTTTTTGAAGAACTTCAACAAATTCGTCTCGCTGGAAAAAGCACCGGGGGCATAAGATGAGCGGTCGCTTTGATTCTGACGACTGGCAACTCGGCATGGAGTTGCCCAGTCGCAAGGAAACGCATGCGAGGAAGAAGGAAAAGGCGGCGAAGGTGGAAGAGCGTGATGCCCGGGAAGAAATTCGACGGGCGGAACGGGAAGTCGCCGCTACAAGTGCGGTTGCG
Source organism: Bacilli bacterium (assembly GCA_035776695.1). Lineage (GTDB taxonomy): Bacteria > Bacillota > Bacilli > Tumebacillales > Tumebacillaceae > Tumebacillus. The sequence continues at coordinate 18,004 of DASTWJ010000017.1, read as the reverse complement.
CAACTGGAAGTGGCGTTGCCTCTAGGTGAAGTGGACGGTGCTGCACCTGACGCGAACGTAGCACCAGACCCCTCGATCCCGTCGCGTCGGAGTCGCCATGAGCAGGAGCGCGAGGCCCTCTTGCATTGGCCGCGCGAGTTGAGCGAAGAGGGAGCGAAGGCGGAAGCGGAAGCGGAAGCGGACAAGCCGCTTGCTACGTGGAAGGTGGCGCTGCTGATCGTCTTCGGCGTTCTCGTCGGGCTGGTCGTCGCGGCTTGGGGGAAAATCGGCTATGTCCACCATGTGCCGGCCTTCGTCCAAGAGCGCGTGCCGCAGTATACCCAAGGGGAAGCGTTCCTCGTCGTCAAGCCGTGGTGGTTCGGGCCGCCCGTATTCGACTTGAGCGACTATGAGGCCGCCGACACCGGGGATTATAAAAAATACAAGATGCAACTCGGCGGTTATGCCGGGCTGCTCGACAAGCCGGAGATTCTCTGGCGGTTGAAGGAAGATGTTCTGCACTGATGGTGGGAATGCGGAACGGTTGGCGAGAGAATTTGAACTGATTGCGTGAGAGTTGAACTGATTTCTTTTTATACAAAAACCCGGCTCCTTAATGGAGGCCGGGTTTTTTCATGGTCAGGATTTTTCGTGGTCTGTAGGTGATCTTATTGCTCGATTGCTTCTTTCTTCGTGTCTTTGTCCTTGGACTTGTCCACGAGCTCGTCCTTATCACCCATCTCGAGGTCGACGAAGTGTACCGGTTCCTGCTTCGCTTGGTTGACGGAGACTTGGATCAGGTCCGGACGGGAGTAGTGGCCGGCCGAGTCGCAGATCATCTTCGCGAAGGTGATCAGGTTGAGGTTGATCTCCGCGTAGGTGATCGTCGCTTCGTGCTCACCCGGCGAGACGTTGAGCGACGCCCCGTTCGGTGCGAACAGTTGCGCATAGCCGCCGCCGGTGCGGAGCAGTTGATGGTCGCGCTCGTTGACGCAGATCAGGTCGATCACGTCCTGCTGGATCACGGTCGCCACGTTGACGACAAAAGACTGCGTGCGGATCGCATACGCGCGAGCCAACGCCGAGTTGGCCTCCAGACCGAGCGAGTAGTCGAGGTCGAGGCAGAAGGACGGCCACGCGGCGAGATGCACCTGCTCGCCTTGGGCGCAGAAAGCGGCGTCAAGGCCCGGCATGGTGTGCTCCCAGCAGATTTGACCGCCGAGGGTGCCGACGGAGTCGGTCTTGACCACGGTCAGGCAATTGCCGTCGCCTTGGCCCCAGACCATGCGCTCGGCGCCGGTCGGCTTGATCTTGCGGCGGACGAGCGGGATGTTGCCCTTCTCGTCGATGAAGAGCAGCGAGTTATAGAGCGAACCGCCTTGGCGTTCGTTGATGCCCATGATGACATGTACGTTGTTGTCGCGGGCCGCTCGGCAAATCTGCGCGGTCTCCTTGGACTTGATCTCCAAGCTGTTCTCAAACAGGCGAGCGGTCAGCGGGAGAGACTCCGGCACGCCCCGCAGCCAAACCCAAAACGGATAACCCGGCAGCCAAGACTCACCGAATGTGACGAGCTTTGCACCGTTTTCGGCCGCTTCCTTGATGATTGCACAGGCTTTGTCGACAGATGCTTGTAGGTCCAAATAAACGGGCGGTTCTGTGACCATCGCCACACGATAGGCTGTAGACGTTGCCATACTGAATCCTCCTTAAGTCCTGCGTAGTCGAAAAGATAGTGATAAAATACCTGATATTAATGGAATTATCTCACAAAGCAAGGGAATGGTAAATATAATCGGGGGTCATTTTTTCTCATTTTCGGTAAGAAAACATAAGCTTCACATAAAAGACGAACAAAAGGACTGAATTTCTGGATAAATGTTCGGGAGTTCGTTGACATTCGGGGGAGAACTTGCTACACTTTCCTTGCTGGTTAAGCCCGTAACCTTGCGGGTATGTTATCTGTTGGAGGTGTTGCTAGATGGCAACAGTAGTAGTCGTCGGCACCCAGTGGGGTGACGAAGGAAAAGGCAAGATCACCGACTTTCTGGCAGAGAAGGCCGGAGTTGTCGCTCGTTATCAAGGGGGCAACAACGCAGGGCATACTTTGAAGATCAACGGTATCGAATATAAATTGCACCTGATCCCGTCCGGGATTTTCCATTCGGACAAAATTTGCGTGATCGGCAACGGCTTGGTCGTCAACCCGCAAGCGCTGATCAAGGAACTCGATTACTTGCACAGCCACGGGGTGACCACCGACAACCTGCGCATCTCCGACCGCGCACACCTCGTGTTGCCGTACCACCTCAAGCTCGACGAACTGGAAGAGGAAGCGAAGGGCGACGAGAAGATCGGCACCACCAAGAAGGGCATCGGCCCGGCTTATGTGGACAAGGCGGCGCGCATCGGCATTCGCATGGTCGACCTGCTCGACCCGGAAGAGTTTGCACAAGCGCTCAGGCGCAACCTCAAGCTGAAAAACGAAGTGCTCACCAAGCTCTACGGAGCGGAGCCGTTCGACTTCGACGCGATCTATGAAGAATTCATGGCCTATGCCGAGCGCCTGCGCCCGTACATCGTCGACACCTCCGTCGTGCTGAACAAGATGATCGACGAAGGCGTGGACGTGCTGTTTGAAGGCGCACAGGCTTCGATGCTCGACATCGACCACGGCACCTACCCGTACGTCACCTCGTCCAACCCGTCCGCAGGCGCCGTCTCCATCGGCTCCGGCATCGGTCCGACCAAGGTCGACAAGGTGATCGGCACGGTCAAGGCGTACTCGACCCGTGTCGGCGACGGCCCGTTCCCGACCGAGTTGCTCGACGAGATCGGCGAACAGATTCGCCAACAAGGCCGCGAGTTCGGCACCACCACCGGCCGTCCGCGCCGCTGCGGTTGGTTTGACGCGCTGGTCGTGCGCCACGCACGCCGCGTCTCCGGCCTCGATGGCATGGCGCTGACCCGCCTCGACATCCTGACCGGTCTGCCGGAGTTGAAAGTCTGTGTCGCCTACAACTACAACGGCGAGCGTCTGGAAGAGTTCCCGACGTCCTTCAAAGTGCTGAAGGAGTGCGAGCCGGTGTATGAAACGCTGGCCGGCTGGACGGAAGACATCTCCGGTGTTCGTTCTTACGACGAGCTGCCGGATGCGGCAAAAGCGTATGTGAAGAAACTCGAGGAAGCAACCGGCGTACCGCTGGCGATCCTGTCTGTCGGCCCGGGCCGCGAACAGACGATCCCGATGATCGATGTGTACGCAGGTCGCTAACAGCGAACCTTTTTGATAAAACGCTCATGAAAAAGACCCTTTGCCGAAGCGACGAGTCAGTCGTTTGGCAAAGGGTCTTTTTGTCGTGATAAGGGATTAATGCTGGCCGCCGCACTCGTTGATGATCGACAGGGCTTGGTCGAGTTGCGCTTTCGGGCAGACGACCGTCAGCAGGATGTCGCGGCCGGTGATGTTGCCGTCGCCGCCGCTCATGCCGGAGACGACCGGGTCGGAGCCGAGCAGGATGCCGGGGCTCTTGCCGGAGAGCGAATCGGTGCCTTGGATCAGCGACGCGTGGGACGCGATGTTCCCGGTGATCGGGTTCATCACCCGCTGCGTCGGTTCCGAGTTCGGCTGGGCGGAGATGCGGTCGATCTGCACGTCCTCGATGTCGAGTTCATGCTGCACCCGCTCCGCCGCAATCTGCGCGTCATCAGGCGAATTGAAATAAGCCAGAATCGCTTGCGTATCTGCCATTGTGCAATCCCTCCCTTTCTTCCGTAGTGTGGCGTGAAAAGGGGAGGGGTACACGTGACAATTGTTGAGATTACACAGTTGTGTGTGGTAGAATATGTGCAAGGGAGTTGCATACTCTAAAAAAGACCGCAAGTGCTGGTACACTCGCGGTCGTGGCACGATTGAAGGCCCGCTTTAGTGGGCGGTCGGCTCCAAGGTGTTTCGATCTGAAATAGACCTCGTCCTCTGCTCAAGGGAGGTCTATTCCTGTTTTACGCAGGTCAACAACGCCAGTAAGAAAATACCGAACGTCAAAAGCAGATACATGCTTTCGAAAGTCGACATACGCCTCACCCCCTTTCCTTCGGGGATGAGCCGACCGCCCTCAAGTGAGCCTCTTCAATTGTGCTGTCTGAATTATACCATAGTGAAAATCATGAGAGAACAGAAGTTCTGAAAAAATAACGAAACAAGCAAAAAACTCCAAGGGGAGATACCCTCGGAGTTCTTTTATTTCCGCTTCTTCTCCATCACCCAGAGCTTCGACTTGTCACCGAGCAGGCATTGCAGTTTGCCGGGATCGCCGTCGTCGCCTTGTAGTTCGGTGTCGCGGCCGAAGATCGAGTGGGTGATCGGTTGTTTGACGTGTTGGATCACGGTGTTTTCCAGGCAGATGCTGTGTTCGATCCGGCAGTCTTCCAGCTCGCAATCGTCCTGCAACGAGACATACGGGCCGATCGTCGCGTTGGTCAGCTCACAGTCGCGCCCGATGACGACGGGCGGGATCAGCTTGCAGTTGTCGAGCACGGTGTTGTCGCCGACGATCACGCCGTCGCCCGCTCGCTGCCGGAGCATCCAGCGGTTCGCTTCCAGCCAGCGCTCGGCCGTGCCGACATCGGAGTACGGCTTCGTCGTCAGCGAGAAGGAGACGGAGCGCCCCGAGTCGATCAGCCATTGGATGGCGTCGGTGATCTCATACTCGCCTCGTGCCGACGGCTTGATGTGGTCGAACGCATCGAGCATGTCACCGTCAAACACATACGCCCCGATCACCGCCAAGTTGCTCGGCGGTTTCTTCGGCTTCTCCTGAATGCGGATGATCCGGTCGTCCTCGATCGTGGCGATCCCGTAGTCGGACGGGTTCTCCACCTCGGACAGCAGGATCGCCCCGTGATGCCCGTCGAACGAGTCGAGCAACGTCGTCAACGGCTCGCTGATCAGGTTGTCGCCGAGCATCAGCACGAACGGGTCGTCGTCGATAAAGTCCTCCGCCATCTTCACGGCGTGCAGGATGCCTCGCTGTTTGCGCTGGTGGATATATCGCACCTGTAAGTTCGGTTGGGAGCGGGAAACGTGGTCGATGATCTGCTTTTGCCGCGGGTTGATCACGATGGCGATCTCCTCGATCCCCGCTTGACGCATGTTGTCCAGACAATGGTCGAGCACGGGGCGTCCGGCCACCGGCAGCAGCGTTTTCGGCTGGGTAAAGGAATAGGGCTGCATCCGCGTGGCTTTGCCGGCGCACAGAATGATTCCTTTCAAAAAAGTTCCCCTCCTTTCCGTCTTGGCAGGTTTTGTCGAAGATTATTTCCTAGGCAATAGTCGGTCGAAGAAACTCACCGTCCGATGCCGAAGTAGCGATACCCGAGTTGTTTCATCCGTGTCGCATCCAACGCGTTGCGACCGTCGAACAGATAAGGGGTCGCCATCGTCGTCACCGCTTCACTCCAATCGAGCTGCACGATCTGCGGCCATTCGGTGATCAGGAGCGCGGCGTGTGCGCCTTGTAGGGCGACTTCGGGGGTGGGGGAGTAGGTCAGATAGGGGTAGAGGCGCTTGACGTGCGCTTGGCCTTGGGGATCGTAAGCGGCGATCTTCACGTCTTGGTAGGAGCGGGTGAGGGATTCGATGATCTTCAAGGCGGGGGCTTCGCGGATGTCGTCGGTGTTCGGTTTGAAGGTCAGGCCGAGCAGGGCGAGTTTCTTGCCGCTGAGATCGCCGAGCGAACAGCGAACCTTTTCCAGAAACCGTTCGTGCTGTGTGTGGTTGACCCACTCGACCGCTTCGAGGATCTGCAAAGGCGTCTCATGCCGCTGTGCCAAATGCAGCAAGGCGGCGACGTCTTTTGGGAAGCAGGAGCCGCCATACCCGACGCCCGGTTGCAGAAACTGCTCGCCGATTCGCGAGTCCAGCCCCATGCCTTTCGCCACGTGTAGGATGTCGGCTCCCGTCTGCTCACAGAGACGCGCCAGTTCGTTGACAAATGAAATCTTGGTCGCCAGAAATGCATTGGACGCGTACTTGATCATCTCGGCGTCGCGAATCGCCGTGCAGAGGATGTGTGTGTGGTCGGCGATCGGGGCGTAAAGTTCCAACAACTGCTCCCGCGCTCGTGGCCTCGCACAGCCGAGCACCACGCGCTCCGGGTGCAACGCGTCGTGCAGCGCTCGCCCTTCGCGCAAGAACTCGGGATTCGAGGCGACATCGAAGTCCAAGTCGGTCCGCCCGCGCGCCTGCAATTGCGCTGCGATGATCTCACGTACACGGTCGCCCGTGCCGACGGGCACCGTGCTTTTGTTCACAATCACTTTATAGCCGTTCAGATGCTGGCCGATCTGGCGGGACGCGCCTTCTATATAGGACAAGTCGGCCGACCCGTCTTCCGCCGACGGCGTACCCACCGCCAGCAAGATCACGTCGCTCGTCTCCACCGCCTCTTTTGCCTCCGTGGAAAAGGAAAGCGTGCCGGCGGCAAGCGACTCTTGCAACAACTCTTCCAATCCTTCTTCATAGATCGGGAGACGGCCCTGTCGGAGCAACGCGATCTTGCGCGCGTCGAGATCGAGGCCCGTGACCCGGTGCCCCCATGACGCAAATGCGATCGCGGTCGTTGCGCCCACATAGCCTGTCCCGATAACAGCTACTTTCATCTGGGCTCTCACCTCTTGTTCTCACCGTTTGCCTATGTTTCTTGTGCTAGGTTCTATATCGTATGAGAGGGGTGGGACAAACGAAACGGGTGCAAAGGTACAATTCAATACCTGCCAACAATTTCAGCCGAACGGACAGGAGTAGAAACCTGTCCGAAACGCCATAGTAATCAACGTGGTCTTCGGCAAGAAGGCCAACAAAAAGATTCGAAGGAGGCTGATCCCATGACGGTCGGAACCAAACTGCATCAAACGCTGGTCGCTTGTGAGTCTGCCGTAGCCAACCTGAAGTCCTTCTCCCTGGACACGGAGAACAAGCAGGCAAAATCGATGTACGCCAACTTGGCGCAGACGATGGAAAGTGCCGTCGTCAACCCGCTGCGCAACCAAGTGAACCAAATCGAGGCGCAAGAGCCGCAGTACAAAGTGTACAACCAAGCCCAACAACAGGCGCAACAGCAGTCGGCGCAAGGCTTTGGCAGCCAGATGATGGCCGGCGGTATGGGCGGTATGCAGCAAGCGCAGGCTCAGCAGGCACAAGATCAGCAAGCACAAGCGACTGCTCAGGCATCTACTCAAGCATCCGCTCAAGCGAAGGCTCAGGCGCAACAAGCGCAAGCCACCGCGCAATCCGCGCAGTCGCAAGCTGCACAGGCTACGCAGAAAGCTTCTCAAGCTTCCTTTAAGTAAGAGACCCCGAACTCTCCTCTCGAACTGTTTGACCTGTCATCCGATAGCGGATGGCAGGTTTTTTTCATGTTACAATAGAGGGAGAGGTGAAAATCAAAATGGAAACGAAAATTCTCGTCGTCGATGACGAGCTTCCGATTGCAGATATTCTGAAATTTCAGTTGGAGAAGGAAGGCTACGAAGTGGTCGTCGCCAACGACGGGCAGGAAGCGGTCGACAAAGCGTCCTCCGAGACGCCCGACATGATCCTGCTCGACATCATGCTGCCGAAAAAAGACGGATTTGCCGTCTGTCAGGAGATCCGCACCTTCTCTCAAGTGCCGATCATCATGCTGACGGCGAGAGACACCGAGATCGACAAGGTGTTGGGCTTGGAGATCGGAGCGGACGACTACGTGACCAAGCCGTTCTCTTCCCGCGAACTGCTCGCTCGGATCAAAGCGAACCTGCGCCGCCAAACGCCGGTCGACCTAGGGGAGCAGAAGCCGAAGTGGACGGTCGGCGACCTGACGATCGACACCGGCACCTATGAAGTGAAAAAACGCGGCGCGAACATCGACCTGACGCACCGCGAGTTCGAGTTGCTCGTCTACCTGATCAAGCACCGCGGCACCGTGCTCACTCGCGAGCAACTGTTGCAGGAAGTGTGGGGCTACGACTACCTCGGCGACGTGCGCACCGTAGACGTGACGATCCGCCGCCTGCGCGAGAAGATCGAGGACGATCCGAGCACCCCGGAATACATTCTGACCCGGCGCGGCGTCGGCTACACGCTGAGGAGGTAGGCGGGCTTGCTGCGCAGCATCCAATGGAAACTCGTCATCCTCTATCTGCTCGTCATTCTCGCGGCGATGCAGTTGATCGGGTTTTATTTTATCGAGCGGGTGAACGAGCATTTCATCAAATCGTTTACCGATAAAGTGCAGGGGCAGGTGCTGGTGTTGGCCGACGTGTTGCCGAACTACCTCGGCGATTCGAGCGATAAGAAAGACCGGCCGCACGACCTGAACCCGCTGGCCGAGTCGTTCGCCAACGCGGCGGGGGCGGAGATCAACATCATCGACGCCAACTCCGTGCTGATCGCCACCTCGGGCAACACGGCGTACCTCAACAAGAAAAGCATCCAGACGCAAGTGACGCGCTCGTTGTTTTCCGGCCGTTCGGAGACGACGATCAAAGTCGACCCGAAAAACGGCCAGCACTACCTGTACCTGACGATCCCCGTCAAAGACAACAACCAGATCCTCGGCGTGATCTACTGCGTCGCGCCGTTGTCGTCCGTCTACCAGACGATCCACGACATCACCGTGATCTTCTACACGGGCACCGGCATCGCCGTCGTGCTCACCGCCGTGCTGATCATCTTCCTCTCGCGCACGATCACCGACCCGATCGTCGAGATCACGAAAAAGGCGGGCGCGATGGCCCGCGGCGACTTCGAGCAGGCGGTGCAGGTGCGAAGCGACGACGAGATCGGCCAGCTCGGCGTGATGTTCAACGTCCTGCGCCAACGACTGCGCACCGCCTTAGCCGAATACGAGCAGGAAAAAGGCAAGCTGGAAGCGGTCTTGCAGCACATGTCGGACGGCGTGATCGCCGTGGGGGCGGATGACCAGATCCTGCTCGCCAACGCCGCCGCCGCCGAACTGCTCGGCGTGGAGAACATCGACGACCTGCTCGAGCGGCCGATCGAATCGGTGATCATGTTGGAGAATGAACAGCCGATCCTCTCCGACGAAGAAGCGGAATGGGAGGAGGAGAGCGGCGAAGCGAGCCCGCCGGGGAAAAAAGAAGGCGTGTCCCTCCACGAAGGCGTCCACGACTTTATCGTCGAAGGCTCGAACGGTCGGATCTTAGGCGTCTATACGTCGCCTTTTCTCGATCCGCGTGAAGAGGAGCGCGGCGTGGTGCTCGTCCTGCGCGATATCACCGACGAAGAGCGCGAGGAACAGGCGCGGCGCGACTTTGTCGCCAACGTGTCGCATGAGATTCGCACGCCGCTGACCACGGTGAAAAGCTACATCGAAGCGCTCGAAGACGGCGCGATCGAATCGCCGCAACATGCCAAGCGCTTCCTGTCGGTGATCCACCACGAGACCGACCGCATGGTGCGGCTCGTCTCCGACCTGCTCCAGCTCTCGCGTCTCGAATCGGGCCGCGACCCGTGGCATATTCGCACGCACAACCTGCGTGAACTGGTGCAGAACGCCTGTTTCCGCTTCACGATGCAACTGCAGCGGCGGGAAGTGGCACTGTCGTTCGAAGTGCCGCAGGGGTTGGCGGTGGAAGTCGATGCGGACAAGCTCGATCAGGTGTTTGACAACCTGATCTCCAACGCGATCAAATACACCGCCGACGGCGGACGCATCCGCGTCGCCGCCCATCGCCCGAGCGGGAAATTCGTGCTCGTCCAGATCATCGACACCGGCTATGGCATCCCCAAGACCGATCTGCCGCAGATCTTTGACCGTTTTTACCGCGTCGACAAGGCGCGGTCGAGACAGATGGGCGGCACCGGCTTGGGGCTGTCGATCGCCAAGCAGATCATCGAAAAACACGGCGGCCAGATCCGCATCGACAGTGAAGAAGGCCAAGGCACCGTCGTGTCCTTTACCTTGCCGGTGGCGACAGGAGGTGCGGACCGATGAGAGAACAGCTGAAAACGCTCGCCTTGACTGCATTGGTTACCATCTCCTTGCTCCTGTCGTTGGGCATCTGGAGCATCACGCCGCAGTACGAGGCGCTGGACACGGTGGAATTTGACAACAACGCGTCACCGGTCAACCCGAGCTTGCAGCGATCCTTGCGCAACGTCACCGAACCGCGGGCGATCGTCGCGCACGTGGGGGAGGACAAGCATACGGCAGTATTTCCTGGGCAATCGTTGTATGACACGGCGCTCCATGTGCTGCGGGAAGCTTCGTTCTTCGACCTGCAGATCACCAGTGATTTTGACAACGACGCGTGGCAGACGCTCGTCAAGAAAGGTCCGTCGATCCAGTTCGAATTCGATACCCGCCTGTCGGGGCAGATGATGGAGGACGCGGAGCTGTTGCAGTTTACTTCGCGCGTCGACCCGGTGATGCAGTGTCAGACGCTGTACCTGTATAAAACGTCGGAGGACAGCGACCTGCGAGCCGTTTTCTACGATGCGATTGAGGATCGGGCGTACTTGGCACGGGCTGTTTTGCCGAAAGAACGATACGCCTACCTGCTGGGGGCGGCGAGTGAAGCGGTGAAGACGAACCCGTATGCGATGTACGGGCATGGTTTGAACCGTAACTTTTTCCTCCCCGCAGGCAAGAGCAAAGTCACCCAGTACAACTATGACGCCGTCGCCCAGCCGGCGGAGCAGATCGAGCGGTTGGTCGACTCGTTCTTTTTTGACAAATCGCTGACCCGGCGCGTCGAAGAGCGGGACGGGTCGCAGATCTTCACCGACGGCTCGCGGTTGGTGCGCATCTCGCAGCCGGAGCGGGTGATCGAATACCGCAACATCGGGTTGTCGACCTCCGTTGCGCCCGCGCCCGAACCGGATATCGGGCCGGCGAAAGTGCTGGCGTTCGCCAACGACCACGGCGGCTTCAGCGGGCATGTGCTGTTGCATGAGCGGGCGGCGGGGGATCGCGCTCCCTCGCAAGCGGGCACGAGCTCGAACGATCGCTTCGAATTCCGCCAGTATGTGGACGGGGTGCCCTTGATCGGGCAGATGACCTCCGTCTATACGGGAATGACGGGCAACGAAGTGACCACGATGCAGCGCTCGCGGTACACGCTGGCTCCGAAGCCGTTTAGCACGGCGGTCAAAGAGGTGATCGCCGGGCCGGATGTGATCAAGGCGGTGGAGCATTTCCCGCTGCTCAAGCTGAACAAGATCAGCGATGTCTACCTCGCCTACCTCGTCGAAGAGTCGGCGCTGACCCCGCGAGTGACGTTGCGCCCCGTATGGGTGCTGATTCAAGCGGAGGACAACCGCAGCGGGCTGCTCGATGCCGTGACCGGCGAACCGTTGCGCGGAGAGGAGGGGGCTTTGCTTGGATTGGAGTAGAGCGAAAACGTACCTGATCATCACGTTTCTCCTGCTCGACATGCTGCTCGGGTACCAGTACTATTCGGCCCAGCAGAAGGCGCAAGGGTACATCCAACCTTTTTCCGTGCAGATGGAGGAATTGCAAGGCTTGTTGACCGAGCGCAAGATGGTGTTGCAGACGGAAGTGCCGAAAGAAACGCCCGAGATGAGCTTCCTGCAAGTCTCCCGGCCGAAGCGACCGACGGAGGAAGTCGTCGAGAAGCTGTTTGACGAGGCGCGGTTGATTGAAGACGACAAGAGCACGGGGACGATGACGTTTCATACCGAGCAGGGTGAGTTTCGGGTGACGGGGCAGGGGTTTTACACCTTGCAGCTGAGTAACCCGATCCCCGTGCAAGGCGGAGCGGATACCAAGACCTCGCAACTGGTCAGGCAAGCGATCGGGCCGTTGGTCAACGACATCGACCTCTACCGAGAGGATCTGTTTTTCGGTTCGGGAAAAAATGTCGTGTTCCGTTACCAGCAGACCTATGACGAATACCCGCTGTTCTCGGGGCTGTTGGAAGTGCAACTTCAAAACGGCGGCATCATTCGGTATAATCAAAAAGCGTTGACCATCGGCGACGAGGACAGCCAGCAACGGCGGGTGCTGTCGGCGATCAACGCGGTGCGCTCCGTCGCGGAAACGTTCGACCCGAGCACCTTGCCGGATGGGCAGGAGCAGGTGTTTATCCGCAGCATCGAGTTGGGGTATTACAGCCCGAACTACGAAGATGCGGACGAATGGTACCTGGCACCGATGTGGCGGATCGTGACGGATCAGCATTTCTACTACGTCAATGCGTTTACCGGGCAAGTGGAGAGCGGCATGACGCCGTGATCTGCTGTTAAACTAGAGGAGCAAGAGGAACAGAACAAGAGGCAGTCTGGGAGAGAATCAGGAGGAATCGCGGTTTGATACGATTTAGCGTCTTATGCAGCGGCAGTACGGGCAACGCCATCTACGTCGAAGCGGAGGGGGCGAAAGTGCTGATCGACGCCGGCGTGTCCGGCAAGCAGATCACCAATTCGCTCGCCGAAGTGGGCGTGGATGCGAAAGAGCTCGACGCCCTGCTCGTCACCCACGAACACTCCGACCATGTGCGCGGCGTCGGCGTGATGGCGCGCAAATACAACCTGCCCGTCTACGCCACACCGGGGACGTGGGCGGGGATGGGCAAGTACGTCGGGGACATCGCCCCGGAACAGCAGTACGAATTCACCATGGGAGACGGTGCGCTGGAATTTGCCGGGTTGAAGATCGAGCCGTTTCGCATCTCGCACGATGCGAACGATCCGGTCGGCTTCACTTTCTTCCATGACGACACCAAGTTGGCGTTGGCCACCGACCTCGGCTATGTCAGCGAGCATGTCAAACAAGCGATCGAGGACGCGGACGCTCTGATCTTCGAGTCGAACCACGACGTCGAGATGCTGCGGATGGGTCCGCACCCGTGGAACGTGAAGAAGCGCATCCTCGGCGACAAAGGCCATCTGTCCAATGAGATGGCGGGGGATGCATTGACGGAAGTGCTTACGGGCAATTCCAAGGACGTCTACTTGGCACACCTGAGCCCGGACAACAACATGCCGGAGATCGCGGAGATCACCGTGCGCGGCATCTTGAACCAGAATGGGATCCGGGTGGGGGAAGATGTGATCTTGCACGAGACGTACAGGGACAAGCCGACCCCGTTGAAGAGCATCAAGCGGATGTAAGGACAGATCCTTTTTTCCAAAACGAGCAAAAAAAGGGCCCATCTCCACCACTGCGGGAGATGGGCTTTCAATATAGAGAAGGGGGAGACAAAAAGCAAGCTGGCTCACAGCCTAGTTGGCATACAGGGAGCGATCCGCTTCGAGGGACAGGTCGACGTCGAGCTGGCGGGCCTTTTGAATGATGTCCTTCCGTTCGAGAATGCCTTTCTCGACCAGAAGTTCCACCACCGCCGTGAGAACGAGGGTGTTCTTGTAATCCACTTCTTTCAGATCCGCCAGTTGGGCGATCAAGTCCACCTCGGGCGGCAGGCCGTTCAGTCGGTTCATCGTTGATCCCTCCATGAGTGAAGCGTTATCGTCCGTGCCATGGTAATAGTTTGTGTTGTTTTGTGGCAAAATAAACATGTGTTGGTAAAAAATCGAGTTGTGACAACGCGTTGGCTAAATTGTGAAGAAAATTCAAACTACACCGTGAACAAAGTGTGAAAACCGTATGGGGACCCTTGAGAAGGGAAAAATGAGCCTAGTATAATAGGATTACAAGGTCAACATAACAACTTTTTCTTTCTTAGAGGAGGTTTCACCGATATGGGATTCTACGATGATTTTGAAGGCAAGCCGGCGAAGAAGTCGGGAGGTGGCAACGTGAAGTCTTGGATTGCGGTGGCGCTGGTGTCGGCGCTGATCGGGTCCGGCTCGACGATCGCGTTGGTGCCGCAACTGATCAAGAACAACGTGCTCTCGGTCAGCGAGAACGCGACGAACACGAACACCACGCAGCAGGGCACGTCCGAGGCGAAGGAGACGTACAACGTCAACATCAACTCGGGTGTCGTGGAAGCGGTGAACAAGGTCAAGCCGGCGGTGGTCGGGGTGCGGAACATGCAGAACCGCACGGACTTTTTCGGCCGGAGTGTGGGCGAGCAGGAGGCCGGTACGGGGTCGGGTGTCGTGTTTAGCGACAAAGGCTACATCGTGACGAACAACCACGTTGTTGCAGGGGCGGATGAGGTGATGATCACCTTTGAAGACGGGCACAACGTGAAAGCGGAAGTGGTCGGGACGGATTATATCACCGACTTGGCGGTGTTGAAGGTCGATCCGAAGGAAGTGAAGGACATCAAGCCGGTGGCGTTTGGTAACAGTGACGCGTTGAACATCGGCGAACCGGCGATTGCGATCGGCAACCCGCTGGGCATGCGGTTCGCGCAGACGGTTACGGTGGGCGTTATCTCGGCGACCAAGCGTGATATGCCGATCCGGGATGCGAACGGGCAGGAAGTGTACTCGCAGAACGTCCTGCAGACGGACGCGGCGATCAACCCGGGCAACTCGGGTGGTGCGCTGATCAACATGAAGGGCGAGCTCGTCGGCATCAACTCCGCGAAGATCGCGACGGAAGGTGTTGAGGGGATCGGGTTTGCGATTCCGATCAACGAAGCGCAACCGATCGTGGAGCAATTGATGGACAAAGGCAAGGTGGATCGTCCGGGCATCGGTATCGGTGGCATTGCGATGAGCCAACTGTACCTGCGTGACCGTCCGCAAGTGCCGGTGGAGAATGGTATTGTGGTTATGGAGATGCAGGACAACGCGAAAAAGGCGGGTCTGGAGAAGTATGACGTCATCACCGCGGTGGATGGTCAGAAGGTGGAAGACCTCGTGGACCTGCGGAAAGTGCTGTTCCAGAAGAAGCCGGGCGATGAGATCACGCTGGAAGTGTATCGTGGGAAAGAGAAGAAGGAAATCAAGTTGCAGCTGGTCAAGATTGATGTCTAACGTGTAACGTGTAACGTGAAAGGCGGTCGATCGGCCGCTTTACGGGGCAGGCGTTCTCTGTGGGGAATGCCTGCCTTCTTTGCTTCTTTGATTGTTTGGACAAAAAAAGGGGAGACTGCTAGTATTAGGGTCATAACGAGTAACGAGGTGGAAGCCAGTGTACGTAGTGTGCAAGGAACACGTCGAAGATGCCCTCGATGATTTTCTAGTCGAATATGAGGAACAGGCCCCGGATGTGCATTTGCTGACGGACGTGTCGTTCACGGCATGGGTTGCGCCGGCGAAGTGCGAGTATTGTGAGCGGGAGCCGAGGTACCTGGTGATATAGCTTGCTTGCGGGCTAAGTCGTATAAAGGAGGCTGTCCGGCTGTGCAGATCAATGTGCTTGCTGTCGGCAAGCTGAAAGAGAAGTATTGGAAGGGAGCCGTGGAGGAGTATGCGAAACGGCTCTCTTCGTATGCAAAGGTGAATGTGGTGGAAGTGCCGGATGAGCCGACGCCGGATAACGCGTCGGCCGCGCAGGAGGAAGGGATTAAGAGGAAAGAGGCGGAGAAGCTTCTGGGGAAGATCGGGGAACGGGATTATGTGGTGGCGTTGGTGATTGAGGGGAAGAGTGTGAGTTCGGAGGAGTTTGCAGGGCATTTGGATAAGATGGCGGGGCAGGGGTTTAGTACGTTTACGTTTGTGATTGGTGGGTCGCTGGGGCTGCATGAGTGTGTGAGGGAGAGGGCGAATTATAGGTTGTCGTTTTCGAAGTTTACGTTTCCGCATCAGATGGTGAGGGTGGTTTTGTTGGAGCAGGTTTATCGGGCGATGAGGATTTTGAGGAGGGAGCCGTATCATAAGTAGAATTCCCTAACTGGAATTTCCAAATCCCTTTTATTTTTCCTACTTTATTGGCATAATGAATTTTGGAGACGGTGAAGGTTTCATCTATCTCATAACTATTTTGTTCATTACAGAGGTGATCTAATGTATATCAAAATAAAGGATTTTAACATGATCTCTGATGCTCACATTGACCTTAATGGATTAACTGTAATAGCAGGAGAGAATAACACAGGGAAAAGCACCGTAGGCAAACTCTTATTCTCGATGGTGAAGGCTTTTAACATGACTATGGGTAGAAGAAGGTTTATGGAAACTGCTAAACAAGAGGTGACTCTAAAAAGAGTGCTATCCCTAGTTTTTGATCAATACGCTTGTCCTGGAGCAGAAGTGAGTGTAGGAGCAAATAACTCAGACCTCTATTCGATGAAAATTAATCAAACTGGTTGGATGGATATCACAGGGACTTTAGCTAATCTTAACTTTTACGATGCAACATACCTGGAAAGTCCAGTTGTGTGGAGTTTGGTTGATTTCTTCAAAGCGGTAGGTTTGTTAAGAGACCAAGATGAAATGTACGGATTTGCAAGTGAAATAAAGTATCCGTATTTATTGTGGGATACCTATCAGAAACTTGAATTAGAAAAACCTTTTAATTTTGAAAAGGAGGACGAATATCAAGCAATTGAAGATTATATCCAAAAAACGGTTGGTGGAAAAATATCGAGACAGGTTGGTAAATTTTTATTTACCCGTGATTTCGACGGTGTTGATTTCCCCGTTACTACAGTTGCCACAGGGATAAAAAGTTTCGGCCTTCTACAGGTACTGGTAAAGAATCGACATATTAATCCCAATAGTATTGTGATAATTGATGAGCCAGAAGTTCATCTTCACCCAAAATGGGAGGTTGATTTTGCATACGTAATATCCTGTTTAGTGAAATTGGGGGTCAACGTCGTAGTTACGACACATAGTGTTTATATGGTAAAAGCGCTGAGGGAGTTTTCTAAAGACACTCCAGATAAAGTGAAATTTTACCTTTCGCATCAGACTGATGGTGCCCACTCCATGTTCGAAGATGTAACTGGACAAACCCATAAAATTTTTAAAAAATTCGCTGATCCATTACAAGATATTGTATGGGGGAAGCCCAATGTCTAACTTGATAGACTTTTATAATTATCATTTGGAGAATGGATTTTTCACTGTTAATAAAATTTCCGCATTAAAAGACAGTTGTTGTGTCAATGTGGAAGTTGAAGTCATCGACTTTGACGAAACAAAAACCCAAATAAGCAAAGCCTGTAAGAAGCCGTTGCCAAAATCCTGTGATGGATTAAAATTTATTTTCGATGAAGATACCTTAGTTTTCGTTGAGATGAAAGGGATTAAAAATGTATACAAATTTGATATAGCTGACAAATCAAGGGAAGAGCACGAGGGGATACTTGATGAAAAAATAAAGAAATTCAATTTGCCAAAGAAGGTAATTGATAGCTTATCATGCCTGTCAGACCTAGTTTCAATTAGTGGCATAGGACTGAATAAGGTCCAAATTAAATTTGTGTTTTTGACGGATATCCCCTTGGTTGATTATAATTCAGGTGTATTAGATGTGCAGTCTGAGGAGTACATTGAGTATACTTTCTCTTACCTTGCCTATGAAGATGTGGAGTTAGATACTATGGTACAAGCAAAAATGAAATATATTGTTGATAATCATATTCCAATAAATGACTCTAGGGTTTTAGATCGTCCAATTCTTATGTCGTGTGAGCAATTTGTTGAGTTTTATGGATAACTAGGTGGTACTTGAGCTATGAGACTTGAGATTGATTATGAAGCCAAGGGTGAACTCGCTATGAGAATTATGGAAGAAATTCAGCGTAAGCCTACACAACAGGAAGTAGACGCCATGAAAAAGGCATTGAAAAATAGGATACCTCGACGAAGTATCCGAAAGAAGTAGAAATCACACCACGTGTTGACTTTGCTCTCAACCCCCTTTCTGCGAGGGGATGACTAAGAAAGCCGAAAAAACCAAAAAACCGAGGTGCAAGCTTCTGAGCTTAACCTCGGTTTTTATTTCGCACACGTATTTAGCTCACAGATACCTTGTCCACTTTCGACTCAATCGCACTTTGAATGCTTGCAGATACCTCAGAAAGAGAACGAAAACGCCCACTATCACTTATTAAATAAAATATATTTACGTCATTACCTTGACTCTTGATACATTCTGATGTAAGTATTGAGATATAGCATTCATCTGCATAC
>DASTWJ010000016.1:0-3028 GCA_035776695.1 Bacilli bacterium | reverse complement strand
ACGCCGCCAGCGTTCGTCCTGAGCCAGGATCAAACTCTCAATAAAAGTTGTATCTCTGACTCGAATCGATCTCGTTTCACTCGTTTAGTTTTCAAGGATCAATCGTCTTGCTTTCAGTGTCGCTCACCGTGTCTCTCGCGGCGACAAGAGTTATCTTACCACGGGAAGCCTGTCCACTCAACAGCATGATTTACCATACGGAAACAAATTCGATCATATTCCGCCATTTCACATCATGGCTCCAAACTTCCTCCTTTTTTTGTTTTCCAACGCGGATTTTCACACAAACTTCATAAAAAGAGCACCCAAACGGGTGCTCAACAGGCTTTATTTCTTGCGTTTCTTCACTTGCTTGTATCGTTTCTTCACCTCGGCAAACGGCAACTCGTCGATCACCTGCACGTCAGGCGACCACTTGCCGATGCTTCTGCAACGCGGAAAACGCGAGCAGCCGAGGAATTTCTCCTCGCCTTTTTCCCGCAGGATCATCACAGACCCGCACTTTGGGCAGCATTGGTTGGTCACCTGTACGTTTTTCGGTTCGGCCGAAACCGGATTGCCTTCTTTGTCGATCTTCATAATGTGCTTGCACTTCGGATAGCCGCTGCAGGCGAGGAAATACCCATACGGACCTTTGCGCTTCAACATCGGTTGTTCGCATTTTTCGCAACGATGCTCCGTTTCCGTCACCAACGACTCCGGCTTGCCCCCGCGCCCATATCCGAACTTGCCGCGACATTGATAACAATGATACTGCTTGACCGCCTTGCGCTTGCCCTTGGGCGTGACTTCACATAAGTGCAACGAGGTCTGACAGCTTGGGCAGGCCGTATTCGTCGGCTCCCCGACGGGTACAATAAATTTGCACTTCGGATAGCCGCCACACGCGTAGACGGGCCCATACTTCGTATCCCGTCGCCACAGCTTCTGTCCGCAGGCAGGGCACGGCCTATCCGTCTCTTCCCCCACCTGCACGCGATCGGCGTTTTTCATCGCCTGTTCCAACGTGACGGCAAACGGCTCATAAAACGACCGCATCAACTCTCGCCAATCACGATCACCATCCGCCACTTGGTCCAACTGCTTCTCCATCTCCGCGGTGAATTCCACGTTGATGAGATCCGGGAAGTGCTCCACGAGCGTGTGACAAACGGCCCGCCCCACATCGGTCGGATGAAACTGGTGGCTCTCTACCACCACATACCCCCGCGCCTTCAGCACGGAGATGATGCTGGCATACGTACTCGGTCGCCCGATGCCCCGCTTCTCCAATTCCTTGACCAAACTCGCTTCCGAAAACCACGCCGGCGGCTTGGTAAAATGCTGACTCGGGTCGATCTTCCCACACAACAACCGCTGCCCGACTTCCATCGGCGGCAACAGCGCATCTCCCTCGTCTCTCTCAACTTCGCCCGCCTTTTTTGCATCGCGGCCCTCTTCATAGACCTTCAAAAACCCATCAAACTTCAACGCGCGACCGGTGGACTGAAAGCCCAATCGCCCCGCTTCAATAGCGACCGTCATCGTATCATACACCGCCGGACTCATCTGGCTCGCCATAAACCGCTCATAGATCAGCTTGTACAACTTGAACTGATCGGCCGACAGCTGCGATTTGATCCGCGCCGGTGCCAGTTCCAAGTACGTCGGCCGAATCGCTTCATGCGCATCCTGCGCCCCGCCTTTGGAGCGGTAAAAGTTCGGTCGGCTCGGCCGATACGACTTGCCGAACTGCTCCTCGATCATTCGCAACGCCGCCTGTTGAATATCAGGCGCCACCCGCGTCGAGTCGGTACGCATGTAGGTGATCAGACCGACCGGTTGCCCGTTGATCGTCACTCCTTCATACAGCTGTTGCGCCACGCGCATCGTCTTGGCCACATCGTATCGCAACTTACGGGCCGCTTCCTGCTGCAACGTCGATGTCGTAAACGGCGGAGCGGCAGAGCGCTTCTTCTCCGCTCGCTTGATGTCCCGCACGCGAAACGTCTGCTCTTTCGCCTCGGCGACGACAGCCGCCGCCATCTCCCCATGCCCGATTTTCGCTTTCTTCCCATCAATCGTCACCAACTGACTTGGAAAAAGGGGAGCTTTCGCGTCCGTCTGCAGGTGCGCTTTGATCTCCCAATATTCTTCCAGCTTGAAATTTTCGATCTCTTCCGCTCGTTGGACGACAAGCAGCAAGGCGACCGATTGTACGCGCCCCGCCGACAACCCGTGTTTGATCTTTCTCCCCAAAAAGGGGCTGAGTTTGTAGCCGACCAGCCGATCGAGCACCCGGCGTGCCTGTTGGGAGTCGACCAGTTGCTGATCGACGGGACGCGGCGCTTGGATCGCTTGCAAAATCGCCTTTTTATTGATCTCGTGAAATGTGACCCTGCGGATTCGCGGGTTGGCGCTTTTCAACAAGCTCTCCAGATGAAAGGCGATCGCTTCCCCTTCGCGGTCGGGGTCGGTGCTGAGCAAGATGCTGTCCGCTTGCTTGGCCAGCGTGCGCAGTTCCTTGACCAACGCCGCTTTGCCCTTCATCACTTGGTATTCCGGTTCGAAGCGGTTGTCGACCGCAACGCCGAGGCTTTTCTCCGGCAGATCGCGAACGTGACCCATCGAAGCTTTGACGATATAGTCGCGCCCGAGGTAGGTGTTGATCGTCTTGGCTTTGGCCGGCGACTCGACGATGACAAGTTGTTTGGACATTGGCAACATCGTCCCTTTCCGAAGTCTCTTGCTCCTGATATGGAAAAAAGGCTCGATCTACTCAGATCGAGCCTTTCAGATGGTGCGGTCGAGAGGACTTGAACCTCCACGGGCTTGCGCCCACAAGAACCTGAATCTTGCGCGTCTGCCAATTCCGCCACGACCGCGTATTTAGTAGGGACATACCCTACGCCTAGCGACGACTTACTCTCCCAGGACCCTGCGGTCCAAGTACCATCAGCGCAGAAGAGCTTAACTTCCGTGTTCGGGATGGGAACGGGTGTGGCCTCTTCGCCATTGTCACTAGATAACAAGGGTATTCCCTGAAAAC
>DASTWJ010000015.1:0-6451 GCA_035776695.1 Bacilli bacterium | reverse complement strand
GACCTGATGCAACAGACCAAAGCGGTGCTGGCGGGCGAAGACGTGAAGCCGGAGTCGTTGCCGGTGTCCTCCTTGCCGAAGAAGCACCAGATGGCGTTTAACGTCGTGCCGCAGATTGACGTGGCGACGGAGAACGGCTTTACCAAAGAAGAGATGAAAATGGTCAACGAGACACGCAAGATCTTCAGCGACCAAGAGATTCTCGTCACGCCGACCTGTGTGCGCGTGCCGGTGCTCTACGGTCACTCGGAAGCGGTGTACCTTGAGACCAAGTCTTCTTTTGAATTGGAAGAAGTGCGCGAACTGTTGTCGCAGGCGCAGGGCATCGTCGTCATCGACGACCTCGACGACCAGGAATATCCGATGCCGGTGCAGACGGCCGACACGCTCGACGTGTATGTCGGACGCATTCGCCGCGATCTGTTCCACCCGCGCGGTCTGAACCTGTGGATCGTTTCGGACAACGTGCTCAAGGGCGCGGCTTGGAATGCGGTGCAAATCGCTGAATATATGGTGAAAAATCGATAAGTAGGGGATTTTATGCGCATCATCGTGCAAAAGTATGGCGGTACGTCTGTTGCGTCGCGGGAGACGCGGCAGATGGCGATCGAGCATATCCTCGACGCGCGCGACAAGGGATACGGAGTCGTCGTCGTCGTTTCGGCGATGGGACGGCAAGGCGACTCCTATGCCACCGATACGTTGTTGTCGCTGATTGAAGCGGAAGACCGCACCAACCGCCGCGAGCTCGACATGCTGATGTCTTGCGGCGAGTTGATCTCCGCGGTCGTCTTCGCGTCTCAACTGCGAGGTCAAGGCGTGGAGGCCACCGTGCTCAACGGCGGGCAGGCCGGGTTCTTGACCAATGAAGAGTATTCGCGTTCGCAGATCCTGTCTGTGAATCCGAAGCGCGTGTTGGAGGAGTTGGAGCAGGGGCATGTCGTCATCGTCACAGGCTTCCAAGGCTGGACCAAAGACCATGAGATCACGACGTTAGGAAGAGGTGGCAGCGATACATCCGCGACCGCACTCGGTGTGGCGTTGGAAGCGGAAGTGGTCGATATCTTCACCGACGTGGAAGGCATCATGACGGCTGACCCCCGCATCGTGGACGACGCCAAGCGGTTGCGGACGGTGACCTATACGGAGATCTGCAACCTCGCCTACCAAGGGGCGAAAGTGATCCACCCGCGGGCGGTCGAGATCGCGATGCAGAAGAACATCCCGATCCGTGTCCGCTCCACGTTGACCAAGGACGAAGGCACGCTGGTCACGGCGCAGGCCGAACGGGAGCGGATGGAAGCGACCCTGTCGGATCGACTGGTCACCGGCATCACCCAAAATGCCGGCGTCACCCAGATCAAGGTGATGGCGCAGGAATCGCTGCCGAACATGCAACTGAACGTGTTCCAAGCGATGGCGAAGAACAGTATCTCCGTCGACCTGATCAACGTATCGCCGACCGGCGTCGCCTATACGGTGGCCGATCGGGATGCGGAGTATGCCAAGCGCTGCTTGGAGGAGCTCGGCTATGAGCCGAAGCTGCTCCCCGGCTGCTCGAAGGTGGCGGTCGTCGGCGGCGGCATCGCCGGGACGCCCGGCGTGATGGCGCAGGTGCTGGAAGCGTTGGCGCCGGAGGGTGTGGAGATCCTGCAATTTGCCGATTCGCACAACACCTTGTGGTGTCTGGTGCGCGGAGGAGACATGAAGCGTGCCGTGCGCGCTTTGCATAACAAGTTCAAGTTGCATACGTTGTAGTTACTATGTGATAAGGGATGGTGTCAGCAAAGTGGATTTTGGAAGACTGTTGACCGCGATGGTCACCCCGTTTGATGAGGACTTGAAGATTGACTACGGCAAGCTCGACCAACTGATCGAGCATCTGATCAGCACCGGAACGACGACGATCGTCGTGGCGGGTACGACCGGCGAATCGCCGACCCTGACCCACGATGAAAAACTCGCGCTGTTCAAACACGTCGTGGAGAAAGCAAACGGCCGAGTGAAAGTGGTCGCGGGTACCGGCTCGAACGCGACGGACGCTTCCGTGGCGTTCTCCCAGGAAGCGGAAGCGGCGGGCGTTGACGGGTTGCTGCTTGTGGCTCCGTATTACAACAAACCGTCGCAGGAAGGGCTGTACCAGCACTTCAAAACGATCGCCGACGCGGTGAAGATTCCGTGCATCCTCTACAACATTCCGGGGCGGACCTCGATCAACATGAGCGCGGAGACGACGCTGCGCTTGGCCGATGTGCCGAACATCGTGGCGACCAAGGAATCGTCCGGCGACTTCAACCAGATCAACAACATTCTGCGCGGCGCACCCGAAGGCTTCCGCATCTACTCCGGCGACGACAACCTGACCCTGCCGATGCTGGCGGTCGGCGCGTACGGCATCGTCTCCGTCGCGGCGCACGTGATCGGCGAAGAGATGACGCAGATGATCAACGCCTTCGTCGAAGGGCGCGTGGCGGAAGCGTCTCGCCTGCACCTGCAGCTCGACCCGATCTTCACCGGTCTGTTCCTGAACACGAACCCGACCGGCGTGAAAGCGGCGCTCAAGCTCCAAGGCCTCGACGTCGGCGGTGTTCGCCTGCCGCTCGTCGAAGCGGAAGCGTGGGCCGTAGAAGAGATCGGCAAGCGCTTGGCAGCGGTAAAAGGGAAGTAAGGCGGAAAGAAAAAGGGTCTGGAGATATGTAGAGCCAAAAAAAGGAGAGCCTCGTCATCTGCAACTGACGAGGCTCTCCTTTTCTAATCTTCACGGTTTACGGATAAAACTCTTCTTTCTCTCCGCTCCACTTCAACATGCCGTCCACCATGTTCAGCACGTTCTCATACCCTTTCGCCTGCAAATAATTGCAAACCGACTTGCTCCGCCGACCGGAGCGGCAGACGATGATCGCTTCGCGCTCGGGGTCGATTTCGTCGTAGCGGTCTTCCATATCGCCGACGGGGATGTGCAACGCGCCGGGGATCATGCCGGTGCCGACCTCGCCGTCTTCACGAACGTCGACGATCAGGATGTCATCGCCGCGCTCCAAGCGTTCGCGCACTTGCTCGGCCGTGATGTTGACGATCTTCGCCATCTGAAAAACTGCCCCCTTACTCTCTTTTCTAAAGTGACTTCCCTTAGCATAAACAACAACACCCTCAAGCGCAAGGCTCAAGGGTGTGTGCTAGCTTACGGCGTCGATGCCGTCCATACAAAAGAATAGGCAAATTAAACCGCAGCGTTTGCGATCCAAGCCCAGACGGTGCCTACGATAACAGCTACGATGACGCCGCTTACGATCAGGACGTTAGTACCCGGTTTGTTGTTCATTCTCGTCACTCCAATCTACGATCACGAATCAGTACTAGAAAACTAGCTTTACTTTACTAGTATACTGCATTCTTTCCCCTATGAAAATATGTGGTTTGCTGGGCTAGGCCGCTTTTTTGCGACGCCAGCTCGTCAGAAGGAGCAACAACAGGGGGATTCCGATCTGAAACGGCAATGAGTAATACGGCCAGACCCGCTCCATAAACGAAAACATCTCCGCCTGATTCTCATACAGCCACCGCGCAACAAGATCAACAACAACGCCATCGCAGGCAAAAGGAGCGGTGTTCTCGCACCTTGACCGTCTGCGCCAACGCCACGGCCGCCACATACAGGCAGACGGCGATCTTGAAAAAGCCGCAGACCAGCCAGATTACAAACGCCACGGGCTCCAACCGTTCCAAAAAGTCGATCACCGAAATATAGGCAAACGCCAAAAAGGACGGAAACTGCAACTGGCTCGTCAAGTTGTCAAACACCAACGTGTTGCGCGCCGTATCGACCAACAGCACCGTCTCCCGAACGGAAACGACACCAACCGCACCGTCGCCTCGGCATCGGTCGCCACCCGTTCTCCATGATCGGCAGGAAGAAGTCGAGGTCCATATCCTTGGCTTGCAACAGACACGACACTGCCAGCAACACGAACACAAACCCGATAAACAACTGCGCACAACGTGCCATCACTTCGATGCCCGTTAAGGTCCACGCGAACGACGTCCGCTTTGGTGAACCGTTTGTACCAGTCTTTTTTCACCCGCTGCCAGTCGGCGCGTTGCATGCGGATGAGGATTATTATGAGCGGTTTATGTTCACGTCGGCGATGCGCTTGCCAAAGCCGGTCGGGCAGGCGGCGGTGGAAGCGGGTATCGTGTCGGCTCCGATGGTCATCGTCGTGTCGATCACCGGCATCGCGTCTTTTACGATCCCGGCTTTTAACTTGGCGATCGGCGTGCGGCTGTTGCGCTTTCCGATGATCCTGCTGGCCGGAGCGTTGGGGCTGTACGGGATCACGCTGGGCTTGTTGGCGTTGCTGATTCATCTGGCTTCCCTGCGCTCGTTCGGTGTGCCGATGCTGGTCGGGATATCGCCGCCCCAACCGGGGAATCTGAAAGACGTGCTGTTGCGGATGCCGTGGTGGAACATGACGTATCGCCCCGTGTTCATCGGGCGACGCAGGTCGATGCGCGTGCCGCCGGGGCAACGACCGAGTGCGAAGCGGAGCAAAGGGGAGACGTGACAGAGCCCCTTTTACATGATTCGGACCTTCCTGCCGCATAGTAAAGACAATCACTTTCATTCGAGCAAGGGGGTCTTGTCATGATTAAATCGAGTCGCATCGGCCGTCCGAATACGGAAGCGAAAGAGAGGGAAGCGCCGAAAAAGTCGATGAACATGTTCTCGCTGGCCGGGGTCGGCGTCGGCGGGGTGATCGGCGCAGGCTTTTTCCTCGGCTCCGGCTTGGCGGTGCAGCAGGCCGGGCCGGCGGTGGCGGTCGCCTTTCTGATCGGAGGGCTGATAATGATGCAGGTGTTGGGGTCGTTGGTTTCGGTCAACGTCAACCGCATGGAGCACGGGTCGTTTCGCGTGTATGCGGAGGAGTTTTTGGGGCGGTACTCCGGCTATTTGCTGGGGTGGTCGGTGTTTTTGTCAGGGATCTTAGGCATCGGCACGGAGGCGATCGCCATGGGCGTTTTTGCCCGGTATTGGTTTCCGAATCTGCCGCTCGCCGTGCTCTCGATGTCGTTTATGCTGATCGTCGTCGGGCTGAACGCGCTGGGCGGCGCGCTGTTCGGGCGGTTGGAGACAGGCATGTCGGCGCTAAAATCGCTGGCGCTCGTGTTGTTTATCGTGCTCGGCGGCTATGCGCTGTTCATGCACGGTTCGTTCGTCAAACCGGCACCGGTCAGCTCCATGCGGTCTTTTTTGCCGAACGGGTTTTCCGGGCTGATGCAGTCGATGCTGATCGTCATCTTCGCCTACTCGGGCATTCAGGCGGTGGCGATGGCCTCGGACGAAGCGCGCAACCCGAAGAAGGACATACCGCGCGCGTCCGTGCTGATGTCGATCTCGATCGTCTTCGTGTACGTGGTTTCGATGTTCGTGCTGGTGATGATCACGCCGTGGAAGACGGTGTATACGGACAAGTCGCCTTTTGTGCAGGCGTTTGATGCGTTGGGGCTGTCGTGGGCGTCGACCGGGTTGAATTTTGTCGTCCTGATCGCTGCGTTTTCCGTGATGGCGGCGACCTATTACACCTCGATGCACATGCTGACGTCGCTGGCGGAGTCGAACGAGGCCCCGCAATTTTTCACGCACGGGACGAAAAAAGGGTTTCTGCGCAACTCGTGGCTGGCGGTGGGGATCGCTTCGATCGCCGTCGTCGGGCTGTCGTTTCTGTTGCCGAGCAAGCTGTATGACTACCTCGTGTCCGCTTCGTCCTACTTCACGTTTCTGGCGTGGGTGATGTTCTTGCTGACCTATCTGTTCTGGCGCAAGAAAAAAGGGCCGGAGGAGACGTACCATTCCGCTTTGATCTGGGGGCGACCGGGAGCCTACGTGACGATCGCGGCGATTCTCGCGCTGCTCGTCCTGTCCCTGCGGGTCGAGGAGTTTCGCTACGGGTTCTACGCCGCGCTGGGGCTGACCGTGTTAATCACGGCCGGTTACTTTTTTGTACGCAAAGGAAAAAATCTGCCGCCTTCCAGCCGTTGACGGTTGTAACGGAGGATGGGGACGGAGATACTAAGGATACCGCTCTCTTGTATCGTTGTTTCCAATCATGTATAATATTTACCAAGTGACTGGTACGGGTTTTGTGGACGCGAACTAGGACGAGAAAGAAGGGGTACTTTCATTACGGCAACACAACATATTTGGAGGTGTAGATTTGAGTAAGGCACAAAACAAATTGTCGATCATCCCGTTGGGCGGCGTAGGGGAAATCGGCAAGAATATGACAGCATACGTGTATGGCAACGACATCATCGTTGTCGACGCGGGCCTCAAGTTCCCGGAGGAGGAGATGCTGGGGATCGACATCGTCATCCCGGACATCACCTATCTGATTGAGAACAAGCACAAGGTCCGCGCGGTCTTCATCACACACGGACATGAAGACCACATCGG
>DASTWJ010000014.1:0-12426 GCA_035776695.1 Bacilli bacterium | reverse complement strand
ACAGGGAGGAGGACGCAACATGGCAGAACTGACCCTCAAAGGGATGCAAAAGGAAGTCGACGAGTACATCAGCCAATTCAAGGAAGGCTACTTTCAGCCGCTGTCCCTGATCGCCCGTCTCTCGGAGGAACTGGGCGAACTGGCGCGGGAAGTGAATCATACATACGGGGAAAAACCGAAGAAGAAGGAAGAGGCCGAGGGCTCGATCGCGCTGGAGCTGGCCGACATGATGTTTGTCATCACCTGCATGGCGAACTCGCTCGGCATCGACCTCGAAGACGCGCACAAAGCGGTCATGCACAAGTTCAACACCCGCGATGCCAACCGCTGGACGCGCATTGAGCAGGAAAGCGACAAGAACGCTACGAAGTAAAAGCACGCTTCAACTTCCATACCCGAAATTCAAGGAGGACTTTACATACATGGCAAACCAAACATCTGTCAACGGGCAAGTCACCGACGCCGTCAAGGAACAAGGCACCGGAACCAACACCAAGCCGATCCGCGTCCTCGTCGTCGGGGCCAAAGGCAAAATGGGCCGCGAAACGGTCAAAGCGGTGATGAACGACTCCGAACTCACCTTCGTCGGCGCCGTCGACCGCACCCTCAACGGCGACACAGTCGGCGAAGTGCTCGGCTTCGACTGCGGCGACGCCGTTTTCTCCAACGACTTGCGCCAAGCGATCCTCGCCACCAACGCCGACGTGATGGTCGACTTCACCAACCCGTCGTCCGTCAAAGCGAACATCGAGCAAGCGATCGAATTCGGCGTCCGTCCCGTCGTCGGCACCACCGGCATGACGCCGGAGGAGATCAAGAAGTGGGACAACGACTGCAAAGCGGCCAACATCGGCGGCCTGATCGCGCCGAACTTCGCGATCGGCGCGATTCTTATGATGCGCTTCTCTCAAATGGCCGCTCGCTACCTGCCGCACGTTGAGATCATCGAGATGCACCACGACCAGAAGCTCGACGCACCCTCCGGCACCGCGACGAAAACGCTCGAACTGATCGCCCAAGAGCGCGAGGCGATGGGACAAGGTCACCCGAACGAGCACGAAACGATCGCCGGTTCGCGCGGCGGAGACTACGAAGGCATGCGCGTTCACTCTGTTCGCCTGCCGGGCTATGTCGCGCATCAGCAAGTGATCTTCGGCGGTCTCGGCCAGACCTTGACCATCCGCCACGACTCGATCAACCGCGAATCGTTTATGCCGGGCGTCGTCATGTCCTGCAAGATGGTCATGAACTACGAAGGCATGGTCTACGGCTTGGAAAACCTGCTCGACTAAGCGAACTTGGCTTGTATGAGAACGCCTACCCTACAGCTAACCTATACGTACATCTACAAGACATTACGCAGATTAAACGGGAGCTGATACCCTACCATGAACATCGCCCTGATCGCTCACGACAGGAAGAAAGACACGCTCGTCAATTTCGCCGTCGCCTACCGCCACATTTTTGAAAAAGCGAACCTGTTCGCTACGGGTACCACGGGCTTACGGATTCAGGAAGCAACGGGGTTGAGCATCCATCGCTTCCTCTCCGGCCCGCTCGGCGGCGACCAGCAGATTGGTGCCTTGATCGCCGAGGATCGGATGGATCTCGTCCTGTTTTTCCGCGACCCGCTGATGGCGCAACCGCATGAGCCGGATATTCTGGCGCTCTTGCGCCTGTGCGACGTCCATGAAATTCCCGTCGCGACCAACATGGCGACGGCTGAAGTGCTGGTCAAGGCGTTGGAGCGCGGCGATTTTGCTTGGCGGGAGAACAGGGAAGCTTAACACGAACCTTTTTGCAAAAAAAGGGGTGGAAAGGGGTGACTCGTGTTGCATCAAGAACATCAGTCGGAACGAGAAGCTTGGCAAGTGGTGGCGACGCTCGAAGAAGCGGGGCATGAAGCCTACTTGGTCGGCGGTTGCGTTCGGGATAAGCTGTTGCAGCGGGGCTTGTATGACTATGACATCACCACGTCGGCGTTGCCGGAGGAGGTTCTCGCGATTTTCCGGAGGACGGTGCCGACGGGGATCAAACATGGCACGGTGACCGTGCTGATGGAGCGCGATCAATACGAGGTCACCACGTTTCGCACCGATGGAGAGTACAAAGACGGCCGCCGCCCGGAGGAGGTCGTCTTTGTGCGCTCGTTGCGGGAAGACCTGGCGCGAAGGGATTTTACGATCAACGCGATGGCGCTGGGACGGGACGGGCGGTTGCACGACCCGTTCGGCGGGCAGGAGGATTTGCAACGGCGGGTGATTCGGGCGGTTGGCGATCCTGTGCAACGCTTCGAGGAGGATGCCTTGCGCATGTTGCGGGCGGTTCGCTTTGCGGCGCAATTGCGGTTCACGATTGAGGAGCGGACGTTGCGGGCGATTCAGTATGAGGCGGCGTCGTTGCAACGGATTGCGCGGGAACGGATACGCGACGAGTGGCACAAGATGCTGCTCTCGTCGCCGGATGTCGCCTTGCAGTTGTTGAGGCAGACGGATACGCTGCGCTACATCCTGTCTCGGCCGCCGACATTTGACCTGCCTGTCCACGACCCGTGGGGGTATGGACGCGATCCGTGGGAATTGGCAGGGGAGTGGATGGGGCGTGCGCCGGAGGACTTGGCGGTGCGGTATTGCGTTTTGTTCATCGCTATTCAAACGGATGAAGCGCGTCTGGAGCGCACGTTGCAGGAGTTGAAGCTGCCGACGCAGATGAAGCAGGACATCAAGGCGTGCCACCGGCTGGCTACTCAGGATGACAAGCCGCGCGGGTGGAGTGATTTGGAGTGGCGGCATCTGTTCTATCAGTATGGGTATGATACCGTGGCACGGGTTTGTCAACTCCACTGTTCCATTTACGAACCGGGGCAAAAAGGGGAGTGGGACACGACTCTGGCCGTTCGCAAGGCGCAACAACCGCTCTGGTCGCTGCAGGACTTGGCTGTGACGGGGCAGGACTTGATGGCAAACGGCGTCCCTGCAGGGCCGGAAGTGGGCAAGGTGTTGAAGCGATTGGCGCATCAGGTGTTGCATGAGCCGGAGTTGAATCAGAAAGAGCGTCTCCTGCGTATAGTACGAGAGTTCTGATGCCTTGCTTGAAAAAGAGGGTCAGGGAAGAGGGGGGAACGAGATTGAATAATAAAGTACTTGCCGGGAGTGCGGTGTTGCTGTCGCTCTCGATCGTGTTTGCCGGATGGTGGGTGGGTCATGCCATCACGGTGTCCGCTCCTGCACCGCAAGCGGAGAAGAAATCGGAAGACATTTCCGTGAGCGACAAAGGACTCTGGACAGAGGCTGAAGCGGCCGCGTACCTGGGGATGACGGAAGAACGTTTCGAACAGCAATTGGTGAATGAAACGCAAGAGCGTAGCGGGCTTTCTACCTACGAAATCTATCGATTTGTTCCGTTTTTTGTGCGCGATAATAAGAAGTACTTCAGCAAAGAACAGTTGGATGAATGGATTGAATACAACATCATGAACCGGACGGTTAAATAGATCGAGCAATGCCCCTTGTAAATTTTCTTGCAAAGGGCGTTTTTCTGACATTCAATCCGTTTGCAATTGCGTTGCTCAAATAATCGGCTCTCGTACAAATATTGTGGTGAGGCATACGAGGCAGTATCGAGGTTTGTGAGCTGGAAATTTTACTTATACGACAGAATGCGGTTTCTTAGCTTCTGGAACGACGGGATTCCGTACCCGATGCGTTTCAGAAGCTTGATTTTTGTTTTCGTGCCTTCGGTGAAGCCGTTCGTGTATGGGTACAAGAAATAAGCCAAGATCTCTGTTCTCCAAGCCAGCATCGTGTTGGCGAGGGTCTTGTATTCCGGGATGGTCTTCAGGAAGTTTCGAATCGTTTGTTTGGAACGACCTTCTAAAATCTCATGCGTACAGCGTCCGTTCAAATCGGTGATGACTGTGTGGCACTGGTGGCGACGCAAAACGGCGAACTCATCAATTCCAATGACCCCTGGTAACGCTTGCTGTCGTTGCTCTCTGTTGACAGTAGCTAGGCGATGGAACAAACGGTCTAATCTTGGACGAGTCCAGCCAACCTCAGCAGCACTCCTCTCGATCTTGTTGGTCGGAGAACAAACTCCGACAAAAGCGTCTCGGATGCTTTTTTATTTCCAGTTCACCACAAGATTTATTCTAGAGCCTTATTTAAGAGCTTCGAATGAATTTCAGAAGAAGTGAAACTTAATCTGCTTTTCTTTCGTCATAATAAGTGTGGATATATGGAAGAACTCCGGGAGGTCAGAACAAATGAAGAAAACATATGCGTATTTGACGGTGCCGATCCTCTGCGGCTTTTTATTGGCAACAGGGTGTTCAGATCAGCAAGCTACACCATCCGATACCGATACACCCAAGCAACAGACTGATCCTGTCACGCAAGAACCTGCTAAGACGACCGAATCGACTCAAGATGCGACTGAAGATCTAACTGATGACGAACTGCAGACAGACAAGGAAAAGGTCGTGGAGCATCCCAATGTGACGGCTGAATTTTACAAGACGAACATTCATGTCGGACAAACACAAGAAGAGGTGCAGCAATTGCTCGGCACTCCGAATGCGGAAGTGGCATATGCTCAGGACGGTCATTTGATCTGGAGATATGATTATCCGACAGATCCTGACTATGTATTTGTCTCTTCCCCCGGTACCGAAATGATTGCGGTTTGGGATGGTGACGGGATGAAGAACGGCAAATTGAGAATGCAAACGATGGTCGGATGGACAAAAGAAGGCACGGTCAAGGAATTGGAAGTTGTCTATAAGCAAGACAGAACGACGCAAGTGTATAAAATCCCGTAATATAGGCTCCCCGGATCGGGGTGCCTTTTTAATAGTGAAATTGAATCGATTTGAAGTTAGTTCATCTTGTGCACGTTTCACAATTGGGGTTATTCATGAACAAATATTTACTATAAGGAGAATGAGGGAGTATTTTGAAGCAATCGCCTCTTATTGACGTGTGTTTAGTATCATTCGTTGATCGTGCATCGTGACCTTGAATGCCAAGCCATCTATAATCAAGTTGGAGTCATAACGAAAGGGGTATGTACATGACACTCATTAACAAATTGTTCATGACAGGCTTGGTGGTGACACTAGCTCTTGCCACACTCGTCACGGTTCAGCCGGTACAAGCGGCTGCAGACCAGAAGGAAGTTCAACACAAGACGCTCGGGTATGCGACGGAAGAAGAAGCGCCGCCGGTGCCTGTGGTCCGAGCTTTTCCGTACCCGGTATCCGACTATATCTTGAAAGTGGACAGCAAGTATGCCATCCTCTCGCTGGAGACGGAGGATGATGTTGAGCTGACCATCAGCTACGGCAAAAACAACCAAAAGAAAGACAAGAAAAAGAACGTCAAGACGATCGTAACCAAGCACCAAAAGAAATTCCAAGACATCAAGATCCCGTTGGTTGACAACGACCAGTACATCGGCCTGAAGTTGTCGAACGACGCATATGATTTCACCACGACGATTCTCGTTCAGGACGGCAAGATTCTAAACGGATTGAGCTTGTACAGCGATTACTTCAAAGTGGATAAGTTCCAAGGGCCGTCTGCCGTTTACAACTCGTATAACAACAAGAACACCGAACAGGAGCCGAACAACACGTTTTCCAACGCGGATGCGACCATGACCGGGTATGACAATGTGGGCAGCGTTGCTTCGACGGACACCGTTGACTATTGGATTTTTGATTTGAAAAGTCGTGCATTTCTCAACTTCTATCTGGGTAACATCCCGTCCGGTAGCGACTTTGATCTGTCGGTCATGAATGCGAGCGGAACGGAAGTTGTCGGCGGGTACAACGGCGGCAACGCTGACGAATTGAAACTCAACGTCGATTTGCAACCAGGGATCTACTACATCGCAGTCAAACATTGGGCGGGTAGTGGTAGCTACCTCATGCGCTACCGTGTGAGCAAGCAATGGCCGGTTGTCGGGAGCACTAAGAGAAGCCGCGGATTTGATCCGTACAATGATCACTACGGTTTGGACATCACGGCCGACCCGACAGAAACCTTGATGTATGAGTCTTCCGATTATTACACGGACGGTTGCTACCTGAACAAGTGCTACAAAGGCAATCAAATTGTAGCTTTCGCTGATGGGACGGTTTCAGTGGTGGACTGGAACATCGGTGGGTACAAATACGCGGTGTACATCAACCACACCATCGACGGTCAACTGATCCAAAGCCGTTATGGTCACTTGTACAGCATCGACCCGAGCTTGTATGTTGGCAAAACGATCAAAGCTGGAGACCCGATCGGATACATGGGGAATCGCGGAGATGTTTTCGATGGAACCGGTACACACCTCCACTTTGCAACGCAAAATAACACGAGCCTCGGATCTCATACGAATGCAACATACGACAGCCTCATGGTTGACCCGCTCGCGACATTCTTCCCTGGCTACTAATTGACAGTCTCTTTTTATCGAAGCGCCCTTTGCAAATATTCTTGCAAGGGGCGTTTCCTCGGCGGGACGATCCTGTCCGGGTTGCTGGTCTATGTGCTGTCCAACTGGGTGCAGAACCACCTGCGTCTCACGATGATTTACGGCGTCTTGCTCGCCGGCGTGATGACACTCGCATTTGCCTTCAGCTCATACGGTTGGTTGGCGCTGGTGATCGTCACCTTGCATGGCCTACCGTTCCAAGTGCATGAGATCGCTAAACGAACCGTACTGCAACAGAGCGCGGAACCCGCGCTTTTGCCGAAAGTGTTCTCGGTGCAAGGGACGCTGATGACCGTGACCTTCGGGCTTGCCGTGGTGGTGATGGCGTTTGTCACGGACGTATGGGGCGTGCGGGTGACCTACTACCTGTCAGCCGCTTTGTGCGGGCTGTCGGGGTTGCTGGCGATATGGAAATTACACCTTGCCAAAAACGTCAGTCCTCCTATAGAATAAATCTAGCTAAGATTGCTCGAACGACCGCCGCAGAGATTCTCTGTTGAGCGGTCTTCTTTTTGGAGCTTGGATCATGACTTGTAAAGTCCCATTTTTAAAAAAAGAGGAGTTGCCCATGACATACAATCGTTTTGCCTTCCTGACCTTGGTGCTCGTCGTGGCGATTTCGGGGGCGAGTCAGGGATTGTGTCTGCCGCTGTTGTCGGTTCTGTTGGAGCAGGCTGGGGTGTCGTCCGTGGCGAACGGCTTTAACTCCACGGGGTTATTTCTCGGCATCTTGATTGTGTCGCCGCTCGTTGAAATCCCAGTACGTCGCTTGGGGTATCGAACGACGATTCTGATCGGGCTGGTGCTGGTTACGGTGTCGACGCTCTTGTTCCCGATTCTCAGCGGCATGGCGATCTGGTTCGCGTTGCGCTTTCTGCTGGGATGCGGGGATGTCGCCTTGCACTACACCTCGCAGATTTGGGTGACGGCTTTGGCACCCGAGAATCGGCGGGGGAGACTGATCACCTTCTATGGCTTCGCATACGGCGCGGGCTTTTCGATGGGGCCGTTGGGGATGTTGCTGTTGCCGTATGGCACATGGGTGCCTTTTGCTCTGATTACGGTGTTGTACCTGATCTCGTTCGTTCTGATGTTGCGCCTGCCCAACGAATTCCCGGAAGCTGTGGCGGAGACGGCGGGCGTGAAACAGGAGAATCGCTACCTCGCCTCCTTCAAATACGGCTGGTGGGTGCTTCTCCCGTCGCTCGTCTACGGCTTTATGGAAGCGACGCTCAACGTCAACTTCCCCGTCTACGCGATGCGTAGCGGGATCTCGGTGGAATGGATCTCCGTACTGCTGCCTGCGTTTGCTGTAGGCTCGCTGGTGTTGCAACTGCCGCTCGGCGCACTGAGCGACCGCATCTCGCGCAAGAAGATCATGATGACCTGCGCCTTGGTCGGAGCTGTTGCGTTCTGTCTGGTACCCTTGTCCGGCAGCAACGCATGGCTGATGCTGACCCTGCTCGGTCTGGCCGGCGCGACGGTCGGTTCGTTCTACTCGCTGGGGCTCGCCCTCGCGACCGACGTGCTGCCGATGAGCCTTGTCCCGACGGTCGGCGTGATCATGGGTATGAACTACAGCATCGGTTCGCTGATCGGCCCGAATGTCAACGGGGTGGTTCTTGGCACGGACTATCCCGGTGGCATCTTCATCGGGTTGGCGGTACTGCTCGGGATCTTCTTGGTGTCCGGCTTCCTGTTCAAGCAAAAGAAGGGGAGCGAAGGTACGGTGCAACCGCAGTCGACCGTCAACGCCTAGGACGGACTTGCAAGATGAACAAAGAAAAAGGCTTGGCGATCGTCGTGCTCGATCCGCCAAGCTTTTTCTCTGCTTTACGTTTCCACATCCTCTTCCATGATTCGCATCAACACTTCCTTCTCGACCTCTCCATCCAGCCGTCCAACTCTCGTAGACAGCCGTAGCTTCGCTTTCTCAAACACCTGCTCCGCCAATCGCCCGTTGCCAAAATCATCGCCGGCCATCGAGCATTCGCGGATGAAGAGTTGCCAGAGCTTTTCTTCTGCCTCTTCCGTCAGCTCATACTGCGACTGCTGCGCCTTGCGCTTCACGATCTCCACAAGATCGCTCGCCGTGTAGTCGGGGAAGTGCAACGTGAACCGCACCCGGCTTTTCAACCCCGGATTCAGCCGGAACAGGTCTTCCATCTCCTGCGTATACCCCGCCAAGATGACGGTCAGCAATCCTTTGCGATCTTCCATCTCCTTGATCAATGTCGCCAACGCTTCGGCTCCGAAGTCTTTCTGCCCCCGCGTGCCTAGCGCATACGCCTCATCGATAAACAACACGCCGCCCATCGCTTCTTTGATCTTCTCGGCGGTCTTCAACGTGGTCTGGCCCATATACCCGGCGACCAAATCCTTGCGACTCGCCTCCACGAAATGCCCCTTGGGCAACAGATCCATCGCTCGCAACAGACGCCCCATCAACCGCGCCACCGTGGTTTTCCCCGTGCCGGGGTTGCCGGTGAACGCCATATGCAACGTCAAAGGCTGATCCTGTAACCCATGTGCCACCCGCTTTTTCTCCAACGCCAGCACGTCGACCATCTGCCGCACCAAGCGTTTGACCTCTTCCAAGCCCACGAGGCTTTCCAACTCGGACAACACATCGTCCAACGTCTCCTGCTCGGGCAGGTCCTCCACTTGAAAATCGTCGGCCGTCAACGTGGTGTACGTCTCCTCCGAAGGATCGCTGTGAGCGGCGCGAACGGCGTGGCGGATCACCGCCTTTTCGATCAGATTGCGGACGGTGCGTCCGTTGCCGAACGTCTCGTCGAGCTTCTCGCGCAAGACTCGCTTGAGCAGGACTTCTTTGGCGTCCGGCGTCAGGGTATAGTGGTCTTTGCCCGCCAGATAGTCGGCGATCTGCAACAACTCAGGCTCCGAATAGTCGGGGAAGTCGATGTGAAACGGAACGCGTTCCTTCAACCCCGGATTCGCTTGCAGGAACTCGCGCATCTCCGCTTTGTACCCCGCGAGAATGACGACAAAATTATTCTTGTGGTCTTCCATCGCTTTGACCAGTCCGTCAATGGCGTTTTTGCCGAAATCCTTCCCGGAATCCTTCTTATACAACGCATACGCCTCATCGACAAACAACACGCCGCCTTGCGCCCGCTTGATATACTTCGCCAGATTCGCCTCGGTATGCCCCATATAGGCACCGATGAGGGAGGAGCGGTCGACTTCGACGACATGCCCTTTGGAGAGCAACCCGCTTTCCCGATAAATGCGCCCGATCATCCGGGCAACCATCGTTTTGCCGGTACCGGGGTTGCCGAGGAAAGCCATGTGCAGGGTCGGCGTTTTCTGCGGCAGTCCCAACACTTCCATCCGCTCCTGCTCAAACACGGCAAAATGCGCGATGTCTCGCAACTGCTTCTTCACCTGATGCAAGCCCGGTAGCTTCTCCAACCGCTCCAATGCGGTCAACTTTCGGGCTACAACGGGCTTGGTATGAGGAGAAAGAGAGTCTGAGCTTTCGTCGTGCAGCTCGCTTTCTACCTGTGTCACACCCTCCGCGTTCGATAAGATTTCTTTTCCATCCGTTTCGTCAAAAAGGTCGCTGTTCGGCACCTCGTCCCGTGGATCAGGCTCGCTGTCAAACCAGAGCAAGTCTCGCGCCCTGACGATCGGGGGTCTGTGGTCGGAAGGAGACTCTACGTGTTCCTGCGTATCGCGTTCCGGCCAGCGGTTTTCTCGGTCCGGCGACCTCTCCGCTTTGGCAGGGGAGGTCTTGCGATCACCGGCCTGCTCCTTTGCCGTCTGCGTCCAGAACA
The DNA here is from genome assembly GCA_035776695.1 of Bacilli bacterium. Classification (GTDB taxonomy): domain Bacteria; phylum Bacillota; class Bacilli; order Tumebacillales; family Tumebacillaceae; genus Tumebacillus. The sequence continues at coordinate 2,140 of DASTWJ010000014.1, read as the reverse complement.
GGTTCGTCGCCTGCTCCTGCTCTATCACCCGCTCTGATCGACGCTTGGAGATAAACAGCGTCGTCGCGGGCAATGGTCGCACATACAACTCCCGCCAGATCGACCCGGCCTGCGCTCGCAGGAACAGGCCGCGATGGTCGCCGATCACCCCTTCCAGCGACACATGTTCCGGCAGCTGTTGCAGACGTCTGGCGAGGGTGTCGCGTGGCAACAGGCATTCCGCTCCGTCCTCTCGCGTCATGGCGGGGAAGAGGTGGTCGCCGAGGAAGACGGTGCCTTTTTCCACGCGGGCTTTGAGGAGCGGCTCTTTGTGGGCGGTAACGGCTTGGAGCAGGTGGGTGGGAGAGGGGATGGCGAAACGAGTCGGCTGCTCCCATTCCAAAACCTGCCGCGCAAACGAATCGCCGTGCCATTCGGTGGCCGCTCCGACCAGACGGTTGGGCAACAGGATTTGCTTCTTCCCGCGCTTAAACGACAACGTCGTGCGGCGGGCGGTCAGGGTCAATTCACCTCGCGATGACGAGTAGAGTTTGAGCATCGGTTCCAACTTGCTCACCGCCACCAACGCCTGTATCCGCATCCCGGACGTGTTGCCGACGAGGGGCAGGGTGACGCGGTAATGGCTGTCGTGCGCGTCTTCGTACAACGACAGCGTCTGCTTCACCGGATCGATGGCGAGCAGGATATCGCGCTCCGACTCAAAGGAGGCGGCGCGCGTGGTCAGATCGTGCAAGGCTGACAGCCAGTGCCGCATGTCAACTGTGACTTGTACCGCTTGCAAGGAAACGTCCTCCCTTCCCATTCGCATGTGTTTCTCTATCGTATGCACTGGGCGGATGCCTGTGTTCGTTTGTGGGAAATTGTGAGGTGTGAGTTTTCTGATTTTAATGACTTTTAGGAGGACAGACATCATCGTGCGGGTGAGGCGATAGAATGGTCTACACGATTTACCCGATGATGCTCCGGCACTAGATGATCTAGTGCTTGAGTTGCAACGAGATACCCAAGGAGGTCCCGTATGAAGCGATTGCGACTGGTCCCACTGATTTTGTTGTTTGCCTGCACGTTGCTGATCGGGAGTCTGTCGCTCGGTCAGACGGCGCTGGCGGAAAAGAATGACAGCATCCATGTGCATGTGAAGTGCGGGGAGGAGAGTGTGAAGCAGGTATTTGTCGTGTATCAGGGCGCTCGTTTGGAACTGGAAGCTCGCAATGCGAAGCTGTTTAACGTCGAGCAACCGGGCGATATCGTCAAGCCGGATATCAGCGAACTGATCGTGGTGAAAAAGGACGGTTCCGAGCAAGTCTTCGCTCCGGCGGATGACTATGCGGGTGTCGAAGGAAACGGGACGATCAATTACTGGCTCTGTGTCGAGGCGGGGAAGACCGCGCCGACAACGCCCTCTAACCCTCCTACCACAAATCCCAGCACACCGACAACCCCCAGCGAACCCACTACCTCTACCCCATCAACTCAAACCAACACACAGCCGACCACCTCTCAACCTGACACCGATCCGAACGCCACCCACCCGCAGGGCACCGATTCCACCGTCAACGGGGGAGCGCTACCGAATACGGCATCGCCTTGGTACAACGCACTGTTGGCGGGCGCCGCGCTGCTCTTGCTCTCCGCAGCGGTTTACTGGAAACTCGGCAAAGCTCGCGGATAACAGGCCCTAAATGCGAAAAGTTTTGCTGGGCTTGATGGTTCTGTCGTTGTGCTTGATCTTGTTCGCCCTTTACAAAATCGAAGCAGGGAAGCAAGGCATCGAACGGAACTTGCACGCATGGGAGCAAATGCACCGGGATTTGCCACAGAACACAGATGGCAATACTGACCCGACATCTTCGCTACCGGCTACGACCTGCACCTCAACCGGATTCCAACCTCCTCGTCCATGCAAGACTCCGTCCACCACACCTACACCGACCACACTTCCGAGAAACAGCACTCAGCACACCACATACCAACCCGGCGATCTGATCGGCACGATCACCATTCCCAAACTCCATCGCCAACTCCCGATCCTTGAAGGAACGGCACCCGAGCAACTGGCGCAAGGCGTCGGTCATTACATCGGCAGCGTCCTGCCGGGCGTCGCGGACAACGCCGTCCTCGCCGGACACCGTGACGGCGT
>DASTWJ010000013.1:0-21491 GCA_035776695.1 Bacilli bacterium | reverse complement strand
TCAGGCAGGTTACCCACGTGTTACTCACCCGTCCGCCGCTAAGCTTTGAGAGCAAGCTCTCTCCGCTTCGCTCGACTTGCATGTATTAGGCACGCCGCCAGCGTTCGTCCTGAGCCAGGATCAAACTCTCAATAAAAGTTGCATCTCTGACTCGAATCGATCTCGTTTCACTCGTTTAGTTTTCAAGGATCAATCGTCAAGTGCGAGATAATCTCTCGCGCTGACTTATACAAGATACCACGCGGGGTGTGTATCTGTCAACAACTAATTTCTAGTTCGTTTTCCATCACCGCGTCTCTCGCGGCGACAAGAACAATCTTACCACGCACTCGCGCAACTTGGTAGCCCTTCCGCCAAACAAACCGAAACAAATTCTCGCAACACGCCACCCAAACTCCAACACAACTCTCCCGCTCGCATGTTTCCTCCCGCAATCACACACAATAAAAAACCACGGTCGCCTCAACAGGCAGCCGTGGTTCTAACCAACACGATCTATTTTTCTTCCTCTTCCAACACATCCTCATCGGTCGAGAGAACCAACGCGACGGTCGACACTTCGACGCCATCATCCCCATGCAGGTTGATGATCTTGACGCCTTGCGTGATCCGGCTTTGCTCGGAGATGTCCTTGATCGGCGTGCGGATGACGATGCCGGTGTTGGAAATCACCATGATCTCATCGTCCGCCTCCACAATCTTCAAGCCGACCACATGCCCGGTCTTCTCGGTGCGGTCGATCGTCTTGATGCCTTTGCCGCCGCGACCTTGGACGCGGTAGGACTCGACCGGCGTGCGCTTGCCGTAGCCTTTGCTGGAGATGATCAGCACATAGGTGTCAGGACGCACGACGTCCATGTCGATCACGACGTCTTTTTTCGTCAGGTCGATGCCTTTGACGCCGGCTGCGGTGCGGCCCATCGAGCGCACATCGCTCTCCGGGAAGCGAACCGACATGCCGAGGCGCGAACCCAAGATGATCTCTTGGTTGCCGTCGGTCAGCTTGACGCCGATCAGCTCGTCCCCTTCTTCGCGCAGGGACAACGCGATCAGGCCGCCTTTGCGGATGTTTTGGAACTGGGACAGCGGCGTCTTCTTGACGATCCCGTTGCGGGTCGCCATGAACAGGAACGGACCGCCGATCGCATTTTCCTTTTCGATCTCATTTTCCGGCTCTTTGCTGTTCACATGGCTCGGATCGGGCTCTTCGTTGTGATCAAGCGGGATGACCGCGTTGACCCGTTCGCCCTGTTCGATGTTCAACAGGTTGATGATCGGCGTGCCTTTGGCCGCACGGCCGAACTCCGGCACCTCGAACGCTCGAATCTTGTACACCTTGCCTCGGTTGGTGAAGAAGAGCAGGTAGTTGTGCGACGAGGTGGTGAAGAGGTGTTCCACGAAGTCCTCTTCCTTCATCCCGGTCGCCGACACGCCTTTGCCGCCGCGTTTCTGGGTGCGGTAGGTCGAGACCGGCAGACGCTTGATGTAGCCGTGGTGGGTGATCGTGATCACCACATCCTCGACCGGAATCAGATCCGCTTCGTCGATTTCCCCTTCCGCAGCCGTGATCACGGTGCGACGATCATCGCCGAAGGTTTCGCGCACTTCGGTGATCTCCTCACGAATAACGCCCATCAGCTTCTCCTCATCCGCCAAAATCGCTTCATACTCGGCGATCTGCTTCAACAGCTCCTGGTATTCGTTTTCGATCTTGTCGCGCTCCAAGCCGGTCAGGCGTTGCAGGCGCATGTCGAGGATCGCTTGCGATTGCTCCTCGGACAGACCGAATTTCTCCATCAAGCCGTTGCGAGCCGTCTCCGCATCGCGGGACGAACGGATCAGGTTGATCACTTCGTCGATATGGTCGAGCGCGATGCGCAAGCCTTCGAGGATATGAGCGCGGGCCCGCGCCTTTTTCAGCTCGAACTCGGTGCGGCGGCGAATGACGTCCTTCTGGTGCTCGATGTAGTAGTAGATCACTTCGCGCAGGTTGAGGACTTTCGGTTCGCCATGTACCAGTGCCAACATGTTCACGCCGAACGTCGATTGCATCTGGGTGTGCTTGAACAGGTTGTTCAACACCACCTGCGGACGCACGTCGCGGCGCAGCTCGATCACCATGCGCATGCCCTTGCGGTCCGATTCGTCCCGCAGGTCGGTGATGCCGTCGAGCTTCTTGTCGCGCACGAGCTCGGCGATCTTCTCGATCAGTCGCGCCTTGTTGACTTGGTACGGCAGCTCGGTGACGATGATGCGCGTCTTGCCGCCGTTCGCCTCTTCAAACTCGGTCTTCGCCCGCATCACGACGGAGCCGCGGCCCGTCTCGTAAGCGGAGCGAATGCCCGAACGGCCCAAGATCAGGCCGGCCGTCGGGAAGTCCGGCCCTTGAATCACCTTCATCAGGTCTTGGGTCGTGACTTCCGGGTCGTCGATCATCATCAACACGCCGTCGATCACTTCGCGCAGGTTATGCGGCGGAATGTTGGTCGCCATGCCGACGGCGATGCCCGCCGAACCGTTGACGAGCAGGTTCGGGAAGCGTGCCGGCAGGACGGACGGCTGCAGTTCGTTGCCGTCGTAGTTCGGGATGAAATCAACCGTTTCTTTGTTGATATCGCGCAGCAGTTCCATCGCGATTTTCGACAACCGCGCCTCGGTATAACGCATCGCAGCCGCGGCATCGCCATCGACTGAACCGAAGTTGCCATGGCCGTCGACGAGCAGGTAGCGCGTGTTGAAGTCCTGCGCCATCCGCACCATCGCGTCATAGACCGCCGAGTCGCCGTGCGGGTGGTACTTCGCCAACACGTCCCCGACGACGCGCGCCGACTTCTTGAACGGCTTGTCCGGCGTCATCCCGACCTCATACATCGCATAAAGGATCCGGCGATGAACCGGCTTCAGTCCGTCGCGAACATCCGGCAGCGCCCGCGAGACGATGACGCTCATCGCATAGTCGATAAACGACTTCTCCAGTTCCTCTTTGATGTCCATTGTCGGATTATGATCTATTTCTGCCATAAGGAATCCCCTTACTCAAAGATTTGCCTCTCCGCTTAGATGTCAAGCGTCGCATAGCGGGCGTTGTTCTCGATGTACTCGCGACGCGGCTCGACTTTGTCGCCCATCAGCTTGTCAAACAGCTCTTCCGCTTTGGCCGCGTTCTCGATGCTGATCTGCAGCAGGGTACGGCTCTCCGGGTCCATCGTGGTTTCCCACAACTGCTCCGGATTCATCTCACCAAGACCCTTGTAGCGCTGAATGTTCACGCCTTGACGCCCGATCTCCGCCAGTTTCTCTTCCATTTGGCGATCGTTGTACGCATAGTGTACCTGCTTGCCTTTGGAGATCTTGTACAGCGGCGGTTGCGCCATGTACACGTACCCCGCCTTGACCAGATCGCGCATGTAGCGATAAAAGAAGGTCAGGAGCAGGATCCGGATGTGCGAACCGTCCGTATCGGCGTCCGTCATGATGATGATCTTGTGGTAACGCGCCTTTTCCAAGTTGAAATCCTCGCCGATCGACGTGCCGAGCGCCGTGATGATCGCCCGGATCTCGTTGTTAGACAGGATCTTGTCCAGCCGCGCTTTTTCCACGTTGATGATCTTGCCCCGAAGCGGCAGGATCGCTTGGCTGTGCCGGTCACGGCCCTGCTTGGCCGAACCGCCAGCGGAGTCGCCTTCGACGATAAACAGTTCCGATTCCGCCGGGTCGCGGGAGGAGCAGTCGGCCAGTTTGCCCGGCAACGACGACACTTCCAGCGCCGATTTGCGGCGGGTCAGCTCGCGGGCTTTGCGCGCCGCTTCCCGTGCCCGGAATGCGAGCAGCGACTTCTCGATGATCTTCTTCGCCGTCGTCGGGTTCTCATCGAGGAACGTGGTGAACTTCTCGGCGAACAGCGTCTCGACGATGCCGCGCACTTCGGAGTTGCCAAGCTTCGTCTTGGTCTGCCCCTCGAACTGCGGGTCCGGCACCTTGACCGAAACGACGGCGCAGATGCCTTCGCGCACGTCATCGCCCGTCAGGTTGTTCTCGCTCTCTTTGAGCAAGTTGTTGCGGCGGGCGTAGTCGTTGATCACGCGGGTGAGCGCCGACTTAAAGCCGGATTCGTGCGTACCGCCTTCATGCGTGTTGATGTTGTTCGCAAACGAATAGATCGAGTCTTTCGAATACGAATCGTTATATTGCAACGCCACTTCCGCGATGATGCCTTCCTTTTCGCCGGACACGAAAACGGCCGGAGAGAACAGCGTTTCTTTTTCCTTGTTCAGGTATTCCACGAACGAAGCGATCCCGCCCTCGTAGTGAAACTCCTCTTCTCGTTCCTTGCCTTCGCGTTCGTCGCGAAGCGAGATGCGCAACCCGCCGTTCAAGAACGCGAGCTCGCGCAGACGACCTTCAAGAATGCCATAGTCAAACTCGGTCGTCTCCTGAAAGATCTGCGTGTCCGGTTTGAACGTCACGATCGTACCGCTGCGTTCACCCGGTTCCATCTCGCCGATCACCTTCAAGCCGTATTGCGGCACGCCGCGCTCATACTCTTGGCGGAACACTTGGCCTTTTTGCTTGATCGTAACCTGCATCCGTTCGGACAGGGCGTTGACGACAGATGCGCCTACGCCGTGCAGACCGCCGGAGACTTTGTAGCCTTCGCCGCCGAACTTGCCGCCTGCATGCAAAACGGTGTACACGACTTCAACGGTCGGGATGCCCATCTTCGGGTGGATACCCGTCGGGACGCCGCGGCCGTTGTCGGATACGGTGATGCTGTTGTCTTTGTTAATGGCTACCTGCACGTGGTCACACGCACCGGCCAGCGCTTCGTCGATCCCATTGTCGACGATTTCCCAGACCAGGTGATGCAGACCCCGTGCCGACGTAGAGCCGATGTACATCCCCGGACGCTTCCGGACGGCTTCCAAGCCTTCAAGAACCTGTATCTGATTCTCATCGTAAACGGGAGCATTAACGGAGGCATTGGTTTCTTGACTCAAGTTCGCACCCTCCATCTTCATTCTCGAAAAATATGTATAAAAATTAGTATCCCCAAAATTCTACCATTCTTACACGAAAAAAGTCCATCGTTCCGTCACAGCGATGGACTTTAGACCTAGAAGATCAGGATTCATTCTCCAATTCCGACACAAACCCGGCTCTCTTTTTCAGCGTCAGCGAAGAGATCGGCGAATAGTAGACTTTGCGGGTCGTCACGACAAACGACTTGCTTTCCTCGTCATCGATCACCACGACAAACCCCTCTTCGTCCGCCACGTCCAAAAATTCTTTCGTCGCATCGGCCGAGTATTTCATTTTCAGATCGAAAATCGCGATGACTTCCTTGCTCTGGACCATCACATCACCGCCCAAATGGATGAACATGACGACACACCTACCTTTCCCGCGCGATCGTACCTTGCTCAACGCGGTAAATATTCGCTTCCTGTTGCAAAAATTGCTCCATCCCAAACGTCGACGTCGTCGTGATCAGCGTCTGCACTCGCTCGCCCATGCTCTCGACCAGATGCAACTGCCGCTGTTCGTCGAGCTCCGACAACACATCGTCAAGCAGCAAAATCGGATACTCGCCCACTTCCGAGCGAATCAACTCGATCTCCGCCAGCTTGATCGACAAAGACGCGGTGCGCTGCTGCCCCTGCGAGCCAAACGTCTGCACGGCGAGGTCGTTGATCCGCACTTCGAGGTCGTCGCGATGCGGGCCGACCGAGGTGGAGCCGCGCATCTCGTCCGATTTGCGTTTCCTCTGCAATTCTGCCACATAACGCTCGTCCAGGTCAAAATCCGAAGCGCCGAGATCAAACGAATTCACATAGCGAAACGACAGCGCTTCCTTGCCCCCGGAGATTCGGTTGTGGATATCTTTGGCGAACGCCTCCAACTTGTCCACATACTCCACCCGCTTGCGAATCACCTTCGCCCCGTACACGGCCAACTGGTCGTCCCAGATCGGCAACATCTCGGCCCCTTTGCCCGTCTTGCCGATCTCTTTGAGCAAATTATTCCGTTGCAAGAGCACCTTTTGGTACTGGGTGAGGTTGTACAGGTATTGCGGCGAGACCTGCCCGATCTCCACGTCGAGAAAGCGCCGGCGCTGCTGCGGACCGCCTTTGATCAGCTGCAGGTCTTCCGGCGCAAACATCACGACGTTCAAATGCCCGACAAAATCGCTCATCTTCCGCTTCTCCACGCCGTTGACCTTGCTTTTCTTCCCTTTAGGCAAAAGTTGCAGTTCCAAGCGCACATCGCGCTCATCCCGCTCGATCTTCCCTTGCAGGACAGACCCTTCCTGCTCAAACCGCACCAACTCGGCATCGCGGTTGGTGCGGTGGCTTTTGCCGACGGAGAGCAGAAGGATCGCCTCGATCACGTTCGTTTTGCCCTGCGCGTTTTGCCCGACGAAAATGTTCACGCGCGGGGAAAGGTCGGTGAGCAACAGCGTTTCGTAGTTGCGAAAATTTCGCAGTTCAAGCGCCTTCAGCCACATTACGCTTCCTTGTGCAACCGATAGGCGCCGATGTCGGTGATCTCCACCCGGTCGCCGGGTCGTAACTTTCGGCCGCGGCGGTTGTCGAATTCGCCGTTCACTTTGATCTCATGTTCGGCGAGAAACCACTTGGTCATCCCGCCCGAATCGATGATGTCGGCATGTTTTAAGAACTGCCCGAGGGTGATTTCCTCCGAGCTGATGTACACATCTTGAGTCGCCATCGCGAAGCCTCCCGCAAACGATTAGTAGATCCGAACCGGCAGGACGAGGTGCAAGAAGTTCGGGTTGTCCGGAATTTTGATCAAAAACGGGCTCATCGAGCCGGTGAACTCGATCAGCACTTCGTTCGATTCGAACACGCGCAGCGCATCGGTGACGAATTTCCAGTTGAAGGCGATCAACAGGTCGTCGCCGCTCACCTGCACGTCTTCGATGATCTCGATCGACTTGCCGACATCGGCCGACGTCGAGGAGATCTCGATCGCGTCCGCCTTGATGTTGCAGCGCACGATGTTGTTGTCGCTCTCCTTGGCGATCAGCGCCGCCCGCTCGACCGCTCCTTGAAATTCTTTCGTGTTCATGGTGATCCCCGTCTTGAAGGTGGTCGGAATGATCCGCGAGATGTCCGGGTATTGCCCGTCGATCAGGCGGGTGTAGAACTGGGTCTTGTCCATTTTGACGAGCACTTGGTTCTCGGCGACGACCACGTCGACGAGCGAATCGTCATCCGCAAGCAGTCGGCCCAGTTCGTTCAAGCTCTTGCCCGGCACGATCACGTTGGCCAGTTCCAAGTCGGCCGGCGCTTCGACCGCCGCTTCCCGCATCGCCAAGCGGTGCGAGTCGGTGGAGACGAACTTGAGGTTCCCGTTTTTCAAAGAGAACAGAACGCCGGTCAGCACCGGGCGGATCTCCTCCGTCGAGACGGCGAACGAAGTCTGCTGGATCAACGACTTCAACAGATCGGACGGAATCGAAAAGACGCGATTGCCCGAGATCTGCGGCAGACGCGGGAACTCTTCATGATCGAGACCGTTCAGCGAATATTCGGAGCGTCCGGAGCGTAAGATCGTCAAATAGTTCTGCTTGACTTCGATCTCCACTTCCTTGCCCGGCAGTTTGCGGATGATGTCGCCGAAGTAACGGGCCGGCAACACGATGGCCCCTTCTTCTATAACTTGCGCGATCGGCTCTTCGTCCATGCTCAACGGGATCAGCGTTTCAATCCCGATCTCCAAGTCGGTAGCGGTCAGGCGGATGCCTTCCTTGTCGACGACCATCTTGATGCCGGAGAGCACCGGGATCGTCGATTTGGTGGACACCGCTTTGTGGACGTTTTGAATCGCCTGCAAGAGGTGTGCGCGTTGAATCGAGATTTTCACGAAAACATCCTCCTCGAACTGTCATAAAGACAGCATGCTCAGCATAGTTGTAGTAGGTGGTTTTATAAAAAAGAGCAGTAATAATAGTAATAGGGGCACTGAATATGTGGATAACGTCGAAAACAGCATCAACCGCACGGTTTTCCACATGTGGACAAGATGTGCCTAAGTTCGACACGGTTATCCACATATTCACGCAGGTAAGATGCTGTCTTCTTTATGCACAGGTTGGTCACAATCGTTATCCCCAGTTGTTCTTAATTGTGCCCCAGTTTTTCTTTGAGTGCTTCGACCGTCTGGCGCAGGCCAAAGTCGTTTTGCAACTCCTTGGCAATTTTCTCATGCGCATGGATGACGGTCGTATGGTCGCGCCCGCCGAACTCGTCGCCGATCTTCGGCAGCGAGAAGTCGGTCAGCTCGCGAGACAGATACATCGCGATCTGGCGGGGGAAGGCGATGGCCTTCGTCCGCTTTTTCGCTTTGAAATCCTCAAGCTTCATCTCGAAATGCTCCCCGACCACCTTCTGAATGTCGGCGATCGTCAGCTGTTTCGGCTTGTTTGACGGGATGATGTCCTTGAGCGCTTCCGACGCCAGCTCGGCGGAGAGATCGCGGTTGATCAGCGAGGAATAGGCGACCACGCGGATCAGCGCCCCTTCGAGCTCGCGGATGTTCGTGTCGATCTTGGTGGCGATGTAGGAGATGACTTCGTTGGGGATGTCGAGCGCCTCCGCCTTCGCCTTTTTGCGCAAGATCGCGATCCGCGTCTCGTAGTCCGGCGGCTGAATGTCGGTGATCAGACCCCATTCGAAGCGCGAGCGCAAGCGGTCCTCCAGCGTCGGGATCTCCTTCGGCGGCCGGTCGGACGAGATGATGATCTGCTTGCTTTCTTCATGCAGCGCGTTGAACGTATGGAAAAACTCCTCCTGCGTCTGTTCTTTCCCGGCCAGGAACTGAATATCGTCTATCAAGAGCACGTCCACGTTGCGATATTTGTTCCGGAAGTCGACCGTCTTGTTGTCGCGGATCGCGTTGATGAACTCGTTGGTGAACTTTTCAGACGAAATGTACACCACTTTCGCCTGTTGGTTGCTGTCGATGACATAGTGGCCGATCGCGTGCATCAAGTGAGTCTTGCCAAGGCCGACGCCCCCGTAGATAAACAACGGGTTGTACGCTTTGGCCGGCGCTTCCGCCACCGCCAGGGACGCCGCGTGGGCGAAGCGGTTGCCGGCACCGATGACGAACGTCTCGAACGTGTACTTCGGGTTCAAGGCGCTCGGGACGAACTCGTCTCCGTTTGGCGCCCCCGCCTGCACGTCCGGTTTCGGCGGCTTGGGCGGTTGGTCGTATTCTTCCTCGTCAAAGACCTGCGGAATCACGAACTTGACCGCCACATCGGAGCGAGTGAGCGCGGAGAGCGTCTCCTTGATGATCACCGAGTACCGCGACTCCAACCAATCGCGCGCGAAATCGTTCGGCACGCTGACGATCAGCGTATTCGATTCAAATGAGACGGGCTTGGTCTGTTTGAACCAGGTCTCGAAACTGGGCTTGGACAGCTTCGTCTCCAATTGAGCGAGCGTTTTCTGCCACAGCTCTGCTGCTTGCCGTTCCATAGAAGACAGAGACCTCCTTGAAGTAAGTGGGCATGCACATATAAAAATCCACAGCCGAGTGCTTTGTTAACAGGTACTGTGGATATCCGTCCAAGCAAAAGATGTCGATATTTTATACGATGTGACAAAAGGTGTAAACACCCGTCCCCATGATGTGGACAAGCAAATCCACAGGCGGGGATAAATATCCACAAGGTTATCCACACCTGTGAGTAACTGTGTGAATTTCTGCCAAGTATCCACAAGGACGCTTTTCCATGATAACAGAAATGAATCCTTGATGACAACGGAAGTTTTAGAACTTATCCACATCAAAAACAGTAGGCAGGTGGATTTGTGCACAACGATGTGGATTGTGGATAAGGATGTTGGCAGGTTGTCGAATAACTTTTTTCTTGTCGAAAAAGTTTTCCACAGGCCAAAACGGCGGTGTTTGTCGCAACTTCCAAGAGACTCCAACGCACCTTCTCTTGCAAACTCTTGTCGTCTACGCTATAATCGACGAGTATATTGCCTACAGTTTGTTTCTGTCTTTTGCAGATAGAACATAGTTGTATAGGGAGGTGTTAGGAATGGGTCCGACTTACAGACCTAACGTTCGCAAGCGTAAGAAAGTTCATGGTTTCCGTGCTCGCATGGCTTCCAAGAACGGTCGTCGTGTGCTTGCAGCGCGTCGTCGCAAAGGAAGAAAGGCATTGACCGTCTAAAAAGGCCACTTTTTGTGGCCTTTTTCTACATACTGTGGGATCTGCCGACAGAATGAGCGTGTAAAGGTAGCCTTTGCTTCCGTATACTAGGAGAGGAATGGAGGCTGGGGCAGATGTTACCGAAGCAGCATCGACTCACGGACAAGCGCGATTTTCAGACGGTGTTTCATCACGGCCGCTCGTTTGCCAACCGCAACCTCGTGCTCTATTTCATGAAGCGAGAGGAAGCGGATGCGTTTCGGGTCGGGTTTTCCGTCTCGAAGAAAGTCGGCAAAGCGGTCACGCGCAACCGGGTCAAGCGACTGTTGCGCGAGGCGTTTCGTCTGGAACAGGACGGGATCGCCGAACCGTATGACTTTATCGTGATCGCACGGCCCTCGGCGGCCGAGCTCACGTTTGAAGAGATGCGACAAAATGTCTTGCATCTTCTAAAGAACATGCACAACGCTCGCACCGGTGCGGACAAACGCAAATCCGGGCAAGCGCGACGGAATGGGAAAAAAGGGATTCCGGTTACGCGCGACGAAAAATCAACTCGCAAGGAAGCGGCCGGAGGAGACGGGGAATGAAACGGGCGTTGCTTTTGGCGTTTCGTTTCTACCAAAAGTTCATCTCGCCGCTGAAACCGCCGAGCTGTCGGTTCTACCCGACCTGCTCGCATTACGGCCTCGAAGCCGTGTCCAAGCATGGAGCTTTGCGTGGTTCGTTCCTGACGGCCAAGCGGATCGTCAAGTGCGGCCCTTGGCATCCGGGTGGATTCGACCCGGTGCCGGAGCCACGAGTATATAAGAAGAAGCACGATGTTCCTGTTTCCAAGGAGGGGAAGTCAACTTGTCTCGAAAAGTAAGATTGACCATGCTGGTGCTGGCGATTTCCGTGTTGGCGTCCGGTTGCGGCTACATGGATAAGGCCGGCAACCTGGATCGCAGCGGAATCTGGGGCAAATTCGTCGGTCTCGTCTATGACACGATGAACTATTTCTACGATCTCATCGGGGATTACGGCGTGGCGATCATCATCGTCACCCTGATCGTTCGTTTGCTCACCTTCCCGCTGATGATGAAGCAGATTCGCTACTCGAAGGTGATGCAGCAACTCTCGCCGGAGCTGGCTAAGATCCGCGAGAAGTACAAAGACAACAAGGAAAAAGTCCAGCAGGAAACGATGAAACTGTTCCAACAGTACAAGATCAACCCGCTGGCCGGTTGTTTCCCGATGGTGATCCAGATGCCGATCCTCGTGGCCTTGTATCAATCGATCAACGCCAACAAGGAACTCCAGCATCATGACTTCCTCGGCATCTTGTCGCTGTCGAGCACGCACTCGACCGAGAACATCATCCTCGCGGTGCTGGCGGCAGGTACCACCTACCTCCAGTCGAAAATGTCGATGACCAACAAAGACGCGAACACCAAGATGATGCTCACCGTCATGCCGTTGATGATCGCCTTCTTCACCTGGCAGTTCCCGGCCGCACTCGGCCTGTACTGGATCGTATCCAACTGCTTCACCATCGTCCAAACGTACTTCACCCGCGGCATCAAAGCGGCGCCGATCACACCCGCTCAGGGAGGGAAGACGAAATGAAAAAAGTGATCACAACGGGAAAAACGGTTGAATTGGCAACCGAACTCGCGCTGAAAAAGCTCGGGGTTCCTCGTGATCGCGTGATCATCACCGTCTTGAAGCAGCCCAGCCGCGGTCTGTTCGGATTGTTTGGCAAACGAGACGCCGAGGTCGAAGTGGAAGTGCTGCCGGAAACGGAAGCGGTCGCCCCGGCGGCCGTCTCCGAGACGGAGGCACCGACCGTTGAACCGAAGCCCGATCCGATGCAGGAAACGTTACAATTTGTCGAAGATGTCGTTGCCGCGATGAAGCTCGACGACGTCACCGTCACGATGACGGATGAGGGAGACCACCACTACACCGTGCGCCTGAGCGGTGAGTCGATCGGATTGCTGATCGGCCGCCGCGGCGCCACCCTCGATTCGTTGCAGGTTTTGGTCAACCTCGTGGCGAACAAGCACATCAAGCCTTTTATCAAAGTCACCTTGGATGCGGAAGACTACCGCGAACGCCGCCAGGAGACGTTGGAGAGGCTCGCTGACCGCTTGGCGGAGAAGGCGATCAAGCAGCGCCGCGACGTGCTTCTCGAACCGATGCCAAACGGAGAGCGCAAGATCATCCATTCGCACCTGCAAGGGCGACGCGATGTGATCACCTATTCGCAAGGAGAGGAACCGCATCGCCGCGTGGTGATCTCGCCCAAGGACAAGGCACCGGGCTCGCAACGCGGCCCGCGCAAAGGTGATCGCCGCCCGCGCCGCAAGAACTCGACAGGCGCGAAAACGCCGAACAAATCGGAATCATAACCACGAACTTCATCCGAAACGCCAACGAATCTGTGGATAACAGGTTCGTCTTTTTTTTTGCCTTTTTTCATCCACATGTGGATATGTTTTTGTACGATGTTTTCGGCTATGATAGAATGGTTATGCAGATTGGCAGGACGGGTAAACTATGGGAAAGCGACGTAGGGAGCGAAGACTTGTATGAAGGAATTTGACACGATCGCGGCGATCGCGACGGCGCTTGGAGAAGGCAGCATCGGCATCATCCGCGTCTCCGGCACCGAAGCGGTCGACGTTGTGGATAGAATCTACATAGGTACGAAAAAGTTATCCACTGTGGACACGCACACGCTCAACTACGGGCATATCGTCGATCCACAGACGAGCGAGAAAGTCGACGAGGTGCTCGTCGCGATCATGCGCGCCCCGCGCTCGTACACGGGGGAAGACGTGGTCGAGATCCAAGGGCATGGCGGCATCGTGGCGATTCAGCGCGTGCTGCGCCTCGTCTTGAACAACGGCGGGCGCTTGGCCGAACCGGGCGAGTTCACCAAGCGCGCTTTTCTGAACGGACGGATCGACCTGTCGCAAGCGGAAGCGGTGATCGACGTGATCCGCTCGAAGACGGACGAGTCGATGAAGGTGGCGTTTCGCCAAGTCGAAGGCCAGCTCTCGTCGAAGATTCGCAGCCTGCGCCAGAAGATGGTCGAGATGTTGGCGCACATCGAAGTGACGATCGACTACCCCGAGCACGATGTAGAGGACGTGACCACGCGCCACATCATCACGGAAGGGGAGACGGTCGTCGCCGAGATCGAGAAACTGCTGGCGGGGGCCTCGACAGGGAAGATTTTGCGGGAAGGGTTGAAGACGGTGATCATCGGCAAGCCGAACGTCGGCAAATCGTCGCTGCTCAACGCCCTTTCGCGCACCGAACGCGCCATCGTCACCGACATCGAAGGGACGACCCGTGACGTGCTGGAAGAGCAGATTTCCCTGCGCGGCATCCCGCTGACGATCATCGACACGGCAGGCATTCGGGAAACGGAAGACGTCGTGGAAAAATTGGGCGTGGAACGGTCGCGTTCGGCGTTGGAGGAGGCCGATCTGATCCTGTTCATGCTGGATGCTTCGCGCCCGTTGAATGAGATCGACGAGGAGCTTTTGACCGCGATCAAGACTTATCCGACGATCATCATCCTGAACAAACTCGACCTGCCGCGCCGCATCGATCTCGACGCGGTGCGCCGTTTGGCGACGGGCAAGAAGCTCGTCGAGACTTCCATCGCCACCGGCGAAGGGATGGAGGAGTTGGAAGCGGCCGTCGAGGATCTGTTCCTTTCGGGCGACATCGAGGGCAAGGAAGGCAGCTACGTCTCCAATGCCCGCCATATCGCCCTGCTGGAGAAAGCCAAACGCGAGATGCAGGAATCGCTCGATGCCGCCAATTTCGGGATGACGCTTGACCTTGTCGCCGTCGACATTCGCAACTGCTGGATGACGCTCGGCGAAGTGACCGGCGAAGCGGTGGCGGAAGATCTGCTCGACCAGATCTTCTCGCAATTCTGTCTGGGCAAATAGTTCGTGGTACATAGAGGAGGCACACACACCATGCGTTATGATGCGGGTGAATATGAAGTGATCGTGATCGGGGCGGGTCACGCGGGCTGTGAAGCGGCGCTGGCAGCCGCCCGTCTCGGGTGCAAGACGCTCGTCCTGACGATCTCGCTGGACACCGTCGCGCACATGCCGTGCAACCCGGCGATCGGGGGTCCTGCCAAAGGCAACGTCGTGCGCGAAATCGACGCGCTGGGCGGCGAGATGGGGCGCAACACCGACCTGACCTACATCCAGATGCGCCTGCTGAACACGGGCAAAGGACCGGCCGTTCACGCGTTGCGCGCGCAATCGGACAAGCATATCTACGCCCACCGGATGAAAGAAGTGTTGGAGCATGAACCGAACCTGACCCTGCGCCAAGGCATGGTCGAAGAAGTATTGACGGAGAACGGACGCATCACCGGCGTCGTTACGAACACCGGCGCGACCTACAAGTCGCAAGCGGTCGTTGTCACCACCGGCACCTACCTGCGCGGCAAGATCATCATGGGCGAAGTCCAGTACTCCGGCGGCCCGAACGGACAACTGCCGTCGCTGAAGCTGACCGACTCGCTGCTCGACCTCGGGTTCCAACTCGTGCGCTTTAAGACGGGCACGCCTGCGCGAATCAACAAGCACTCGATCGACTTTTCCAAATGCGAGATCCAGCCGGGCGATCGGGAACCGTTGCATTTTCAATTTGCCGATCATGTGGAGGCGTTGGAACAACTGCCGTGCTGGCTGACCTACACCAACGAGGACACCCACGCGATCATTCAGGAAAACCTGCACCGCTCGCCGATGTATTCCGGCGTGATCGAAGGCACCGGACCGCGCTACTGCCCGTCGATCGAGGACAAAGTCGTCCGCTTCGCCGAACGCCCCGCGCACCAAGTGTTCTTGGAGCCGGAAGGGCGCAACACCGCCGAGTATTACGTCCAAGGCATGTCCACGTCGCTGCCGGAAGAGGTGCAGTTGAAGATGCTGCGCACGATCTCCGGTCTGGAGCGCGTCGAAGTGATGCGCCCCGGCTATGCGATCGAATACGACGCCATCGTGCCGACCCAACTGTCCCTGACCTTGGAAACGAAAAACGTCCGAGGTCTGTTCACCGCGGGCCAAATCAACGGCACGTCCGGCTATGAGGAAGCGGCGGGTCAAGGCATCGTCGCAGGCATCAACGCCGCGCTGCAAGTCAAAGAGCGCGACCCGATGATCATCGACCGCTCCGAAGGCTACATCGGCGTGATGATCGACGACTTGGTGACCAAAGGCACGAACGAACCGTACCGCCTGCTCACCTCGCGTGCCGAATACCGCCTGATCCTGCGCAACGACAACGCCGACCTGCGCCTGATGGAGCTCGGCTACCAAGTCGGGCTGCTGCCGGAAGAGCGCTTCGCCCGTTATTTGAAGAAGAAAGAACAGATCGAACGGGAAAAAGCGCGCCTGTCCGCGACTCGCGTGAAGGCGGACGACGTCAACTCGCGCCTTGAGAAACTGGGCACGGCGAAGATCGCCGACGCGGTCACTTTGGCGCAGCTGTTGCGCCGCCCGGAAGTCGACTACCAAGCGGTTCAGGACCTGTCCCCGGGCGAAGAGGAACTGTCTGCCGAAGTGCGGGAACAGGTCGAGGTCCAAGTCAAATACGCCGGCTACATCCAGAAATCGACCCAACAGATCGAGAAGCAAAAGCGGCTCGAAGAAAAATTGATCCCCGAGACGATCGACTACGACGCGATCAAGGGCCTCGCCAATGAAGCGCGTGAGAAGCTCAAGCAGATCAACCCGCGCTCGATCGGTCAAGCGTCGCGCATCTCCGGCGTCAACCCGGCCGACATCTCGATCCTGATGGTCTATCTGGAAGGCGAACACAGAAGGAGTGCAGCGAATGCGTGAGGTGGAAACACGTTTTCGAGCGGAAGTAGCGAAGTGGGGCGTCGAACTGAGCGATCGGCAGATGGCGCAGTACGACACCTACTTCAACTGGCTCGTCGAATGGAACGAAAAGATGAACTTGACGGCGATCACAGATGAGCAAGGGGTGTATTTCAAGCATTTCTACGACTCGATGACCCTGTTGACGGTGAAACAATTTCAGCCGGACGGCACGCTGCTCGACGTCGGCGCAGGGGCGGGGTTCCCGTCGTTGCCCGTCTTGCTGGCGGCGCCGTCGTTGCAAGTGACGGTGCTCGATTCCTTGAACAAGCGAATCAAGTTTCTCAACGAGTTGGCAGGCGCCTTGGGCGTGGAGGAGCAATTTCGCGCCGTCCACGGTCGCGCCGAAGACTTCGCGAAAGACTGGCGGGAACAGTACGACCAAGTGACGGCACGTGCGGTGGCGCGGCTGAACATCTTGGCCGAATTTTGCCTGCCCTACGTCAAGGTCGGCGGTCATTTTATTGCGATGAAAGGGCCGGATGCCGAAAACGAAATCTCCGAAGCCAAGCGAGCTTTTGACGTGCTCGGTGGCAAAATCGTCGATGTGATCAAAACCTCGCTGCCGGTGGAAGAAGGCGAGCGCAATATCATCGTCGTGGAGAAAGTGAAGGCGACGCCGAAGCAATACCCGCGCAAAGCGGGCACGCCGGCGAAAAGTCCGTTGCAATAGAGGCTTTTTCGACAAATTGCTCCACGTGGAACACAGGAGCCGGGAAAGAGGTAGGGACCGATGACAGAGCAAACGGCACTTCGCGTTCGTCCCGCGGGTAAAGCGGTGGTCGTGCAGGATGACAAACTGCTGGTGATCCACCGCAAGCGCCGCGATGACGGCACGATCTTTTTTTACCTGCCGGGTGGCGGGCAAGAGCATGGGGAAACGCTGCGCGAGACGGTGCGGCGGGAAGTGTTGGAGGAAGTCGGGTTTGAGGTGGAAGTGGGCGAGATGCTCTGCGTGACCGAGTACATCGGGAAGAACCATGCGATGCGCGAGATCCACCACGATGTCCACCAGATCGACTTTTTGTTTCACTGCACGATCAAGCCGGGCACGGAGCGCCAAGAGCCGACCCAAAGCGATGCGGGACAGGTCGGGTGGGGCTGGCTGCCTTTTGCCGACATTCTCGACTATGAAAAGTACCCGCAAGACGACCGCAATTTTCTGCGCGGGGCGGGGTTTCGGGATTTTCTCGCGAGCTGGTACAAAGGCGAGGCCAAGTTGCCGGCCTATCTGGGCGATGTCGATTGAGCGGCGAAGTTGTGTGAATGGAAGTCCTTTTTTGTAAGATCATGAGATTGTTTGCCGAAAAACGCCGCCAAGCAGGATTTTTCGACCGTTTTGACGAAATATATAACGCAAAAGAACTGGAATTGTGACGTTTTTAGAGTAGGTGGGTGAGTCGGTGTGATGAAAGAGCAATTGTCACGTTTCTTCGGCCTGGGTGAGAAAGAAGAGCTGGTGGAGACGACGGAGCAAGACGATGTGAAGCAGATCCCGATCGATCAGATCGTATCCAGCCCGTACCAGCCGCGAACGATTTTTGATGACGAGCGCATCGAAGAGCTGGCCCAGACGATCCGAACCCACGGTATCATTCAACCGATTGTCGTCCGTCGTGTGGACGATACTTTTGAATTGATCGCCGGCGAACGGCGTTGGCGAGCTTGTCAGAAGCTCGGGATGACGCATGTTCCCGCGATTCTCCGTGAAATGAACGATTCGCAGGCGGCGTCTGTCGCCTTGATCGAGAACTTGCAGCGCGAAGGGCTGACGGCGATCGAGGAAGCAATCGCCTACCAGCAACTGTTGGAATTGCACGGTTTGACCCAAGAGTCGTTGGCTCAGCGCTTGGGCAAGGGACAGTCGACGATCGCCAACAAGCTGCGTTTGTTGCATTTGCCGCATGCGGTGCAGGAAGCGTTGATGGGTCGCAAAATCTCCGAGCGTCATGCGCGGGCTTTATTGGCGTTGCCGTCGGAGGAGTTGCAACTGAAAGTGCTCGGCGAGATCGTCGAGAAGGAACTGAACGTCAAGCAGACCGAATTGCGGATCAAGGCACTGCAGGAAGCGGCCGTGCCGAAGAAAAAGCCGCGCAAGATGTCTTTCTCCCGCGACGTGCGGTTGGCGGTGAACACGATTCGCCAGTCGATCGACATGATCGTCGACAGTGGGATCACGTGTGAGAAAGAGGAAGAGGACACCGAGGAGTATTATCAATTTATCATCCGGGTGCCGAAAACAAAATCATAAGCAATTTTGAAGAATTCTTAGCTATCGTTTCGAATGTTCGAGAAGCAGGCAATATGCCTGCTTTTTTTACTCCTACCTTTTTTTCGTGCTTTCTTGTAAAATGAAGGTTGTGTCTATCGTTTCGAAAAGAGGGTGATGCTCATGGCGAGAGTCATCGCAATAGCGAACCAAAAAGGTGGCGTGGGCAAAACCACGACATCTGTCAACTTGGGTGCTTGTTTGGCAGCACTCGGCAAAAAAGTGCTCCTGATCGACATCGACCCGCAAGGCAACACGACGTCGGGGATCGGGATCAACAAAGCCGATGTGCGCTATGACGTATATGATGTGTTGATCAACGAAGAAAGCGTAGCGGAGGCGGCGGTGCCGACCGAAGTCGACGGCTTGCATATTCTCCCGGCGACGATTCAACTGGCCGGGGCGGAGATCGAGCTGGTCTCGACGATGTCGCGGGAAGTACGTCTGCGCCAAGCGTTGGAGCCGGTCAAGAACCAGTATGATTACATGCTGATCGACTGCCCGCCTTCGTTGGGTCTTTTGACGGTCAACGCGCTGACAGCATCCAACTCGGTGTTGATTCCGATTCAATGTGAATATTATGCGCTCGAAGGCTTGAGCCAACTCCTGAACACCATTCGCATGGTGCAAAAGCATCTCAATACGTCCTTGGAGATCGAAGGCGTGTTGCTGACGATGCTCGATGCGCGCACGAACTTAGGGTTGCAGGTGATCGAGGAAGTGAAGAAGTATTTCCGTGAGAAGGTGTATGCGACGGTGATTCCGCGCAACGTCCGACTCGGGGAAGCACCGTCTCACGGCCAGTCGATCATCCAGTATGACCCGCGTTCGCGTGGGGCGGAAGTGTATCTGGAGCTGGCAAAGGAAGTGGTGGGAGCATGACGAAGCGTGCAGGCGGACTGGGACGCGGCTTGGAGGCGATTTTTCAATCGAATCCGAAGCCGGACGAGCAGGTGACCACCGTCGCGATTTCGGAATTGCGTCCGAACCCGTATCAGCCGCGCCGGGTGTTTGATGAGGAGAAGCTGAAGGAATTGGCGTCTTCGATCAGGGAACACGGCATTGTGCAGCCGATTGTGGTACGCACGGCTGTGCGCGGGTATGAGATTGTCGCCGGCGAACGGCGCTGGCGGGCGGCCAAGTTGGTCGGGTTGCAGCAGGTGCCGATCGTGGTGCGTGATTTTACCGATTTGCAGATGAATGAGATCGCGTTGATCGAGAATTTGCAGCGGGAGGATCTGAACCCGATCGAGGTGGCGGAAGCGTATCACAACCTGATGGACAAGTTTGAGATGACGCAGGATGTGTTGGCGAAGAAGGTGGGGCAAAGTCGTTCCCATGTGGCGAACACGTTGCGGTTGTTGAACTTGCCGAAAGAGATTCGGGATTGTGTTTCACGTGGAACGCTGTCGATGGGGCATGCGCGGGCGATCTTGGGCCTGGGTGATAAGAAGGTTCAGATTCAGGTGGCGGAGAAGACGATTGATGAGGAGCTGTCGGTGCGTGAGGTGGAGCAGTTGGTCAATCGACTGCAGAATGCTGTTCCACGTGAAACGAAGAAGCCGGTGAAGCAGCAGCTGCCTGTGATTAAGCAGTATGAGGATGAGTTTCGGACGCGCTTGGGTACTTCGGTGAAGATTCACCAAGGGAAGAAGCGCGGGAAGATTGAAATTGAATATTTTTCGACTGACGATTTGGAACGGATTTTAGGGTTGTTGCCGAATTCGTAGGTTGATGGGGGACGGAACACTCGGAGACTCTAAGGAGAGATGAGGGGTTCCGTTCTTTTGTCATTTGGCTTGTGGAATGAGAAGAGGAGGCGTTTTGTGATGATCTATTTGGATAATGCGGCGTCGTCGTGGCCGAAGCCGGAGGGTGTGGCGGAAAGAATGGCGGAGTGTGTGAGGGAGTATGCGGCGAATCCGGGACGAGGGTCGCATCAGTTGGGGATGAAGGCGTCGCGGGTGGTGTTTGAGGCGCGACGGAAGGTGGCGAAGTTGTTTGGGGTGAAAAACCCGGACAATGTGGTGTTTACGATGAATGCGACGCATGCGTTGAATTTGGGGATCAAGGGGTTTGTGCAGGCGGGGGATCATGTGATTACGACGATGTTGGAGCATAATGCGGTGCGGAGACCGTTGGAGTTTTTGAAGGGGTTGGGTGTGGAGGTTACATATGTGGAGACGGATGAGTTGGGGAGAGTGGAGGTGGAGAGTTTTCGGAAGGAGATCAGGGAGAATACGAGGTTGATTGTGGTGACGCATGGGTCGAATTTGACGGGGACGTTGGTGCCTGTGAAGGAGATTGGGGAGGTTGCGGAAGCGCATGGGGTTGTGTTGATGGTGGATGTGTGTCAGACGGCCGGGGTATATGAGATTGATGTGGAAGAGATGAAGATTGGGATGTTGGCGTTTACGGGGCATAAGAGTTTGTATGGTCCGCAGGGGACGGGTGGGTTGTATATTCGTCCGGATTTGGATGTAAGACCGTTGATGGAAGGGGGGACGGGTGGTTATTCGGAGTTGGTGGAGATGCCGACGACGCGACCGGATCGGTATGAGGCGGGGACGGTGAATACGGTTGGGCTTGCGGGGCTGTTGGCGGGAGTGGAGTTTTTGGAGGAAGTTGGGTTGGAGAAGGTGAGGGAGCACGAGGAGAGGTTGACGGAGCGGTTGCATCGGGGGCTACTTGAGGTGAGTGGTGTGAAGGTGGTTGGACCGCCGTTGGGGGAGAGCAGGGTTCCGATTGTGTCGTTTGCGGTGGAGGGGTTTGAGTCGCATGAGGTAGGGTTTATTTTGGATCGGAATTATGGGATCTGTGTCAGGGCGGGGTTGCATTGTGCTCCGTTGGCGCATGAGTCGGTGAAGACGGTGGAGGATGGATTGGTGAGAGCTTCGATCGGCTATTTCAATACGGAAGCGGAAGTGGATGCGCTGGTTGAGGCGGTGAGGGAGATTGTGGGGTAGGCGATAGCCTTGTTGTTTGGTTTTGGGCGGTAGCCCTGTGGTTTCTTAGCCGCTACAGGGGAGGTATATCCTTCGGGTTCGGGAGAACTCGCATCCCTCTGATTGTGTGAAGGGCGGTCGGGATGCTCGTTCTGATCTCACCCTACGGATATACT
>DASTWJ010000012.1:0-13552 GCA_035776695.1 Bacilli bacterium | reverse complement strand
CGCCACGTTCGACACGGCGGTCGTCTTCGAAGGCAACTGGGTGGAGAGCGCGCTGATCGTACAGGCGCTCAAGCAGGCGGGCATCCCGAAAGTGGTGGTCGTCGCTCAAAACCAAAGCTTCATGCGCGCCTACCGGGCGCTGGGCGCAGACCGCGTGGTCGGCGTGCGCCGCTGGAGCCGAGACACGATGCGCGTCTTGAACAGCCCGGTCAAGCACGGGGCGTAGTCGTCGCAACTCAACACATAACCGGATGGACCGGAGCTCTGAGACTCAGAGCTCCGGTCTTTTTTTGTCTGCAGATTGTGCGGCTGTCCGAGGTGGTTTGTCCATACGGAATGTGCCCGTCAGACATAGGATGGAAGCAGAGACAACATGATGGAGGTGACAGCAGCGTGCAAGAACGCATGAAACGGCAGGTGAAAGAACAGATGACCCCGTGGATCGGGAAGCCGGTCGTCCTGTATACCGCAGAAGGGGCACAAGTCGGGATGCTGGAAGCGGTGACCGATGAGGGGGTCAGACTTTCCGCTTTGCCGAAGCAAGAGCGCGAAGGGTTGGACGTCGAGCAGGTCTTCTTCGGTGGCGGTCTCTACCCGTGGGGCGGACTTGGCGGCTTCGGGGGCCTTGGCCTAGGGTTCGGTGGCTTAGGCGGCTTCGGCGGAGGTTTCGGCCCGGGATTCGGCTTCGGGCCGCGGTATGGGTTCGGTCCCGGCTTGGGCTACGGGTTCCGTCGCCCGTTCTTCTGGTAAGGAAGTCCCAGCGACCCTTTTTGTAAAAAAGTTCGTGTCGAGTTCCCCCGGTTCTTGTGACCGGGGTTTTTTCGTGGGCGGGATATCCCTCGCACATCTTCTGTGGACAGGGTGCATACGTATGGGATGGAACGGGACAACCGGGAGAGGAGGCATCATGATATGGCCCTTGTGAACTTCGGAGAGTTTTGGACGCTCTTGTTGATGGCGCTGGCATTGGGGATGGATGCGTTCTCCCTCGGGCTTGGCATGGGGCTGTTGAAGTTGAAGCGCCGGGAGATCGGCAGGATCTCGCTGACGATCGGCGCTTTTCACATGATCATGCCGCTGCTCGGCATGGTGGCCGCTCTGTATCTGGCGCGAGCGGTCGGGGAGCTGACCCAGTGGGTCGGGGCCTTGATTTTGATTGGGTTAGGGCTACATATGATCTGGAACTCGATATATGGCGAGGACGAGGACGGCGAGGCGCGGGCCGCTTCGAAGACGGCGGGGATCGGCTTGCTGATCTTTGCGCTCAGCGTGTCGATCGACTCGCTCTCCGTCGGCTTTTCGCTGGGGGCGTTCGGGGCGAGCTTGCCGTTGGTCGTCACGTTGTTCGGCGTCTGCAGCGCGTTTCTGGCGGCGCTCGGCTTGTCGATCGGCAGCAAGGTCTCGCGCTTGTTCGGCGAGTACGGCGAAGCGATCGGCGGGGCGGTGCTGGTGGCGTTCGGTGTGAAATTCCTGCTGTAAAAGGCGACGTGAGAAGGGGGAATGAGGATGGGCGAAATCCTGCTGATCAGCTTGCTGTCCGGCTTGGCGACGACGGCGGGCGGTTTTCTCGTCTTGCGGATCGGGACCCTGACGCGGCATGGGCTGGCTTTCTTTCTGGCGTTGGCGTCGGGGATCATGTTGGCGGTGGTCGTGCATGACCTGATCCCGTCCGCCTATGAGAGCGGCGGAGCGAAGGCGGTTTGGTACGGCGTCGGGGTCGGGTGGCTGTTCATGATGGT
This sequence comes from Bacilli bacterium, assembly GCA_035776695.1. Lineage (GTDB taxonomy): Bacteria > Bacillota > Bacilli > Tumebacillales > Tumebacillaceae > Tumebacillus. The sequence goes on along the minus strand of DASTWJ010000012.1, from coordinate 11,813 downwards.
GATGCGCCAAGGCGTGACCCGGCTGCTGGAGCGGTCGCCGCTGGCGAAGGGTGCGTCGTTTCACTACCTGCGTCTCGGCTGGTTTATCGCCGTTGTCACCGCCTTGCACGATCTGCCCGAAGGCTTGGCGATCGGCGCGGGAGATGCGGTGCATCCGGATCTCGGCTTGATGCTGGCGTTGGCGATCTCCCTGCACAACGTGCCGGAGGGGATGTCGATCGCCGTCCCGTTGCGGATGGCGGGGGTGGCGGGCAAGCAGATTCTCGCGATCATCACGCTGGCCGGGTTCTTCACGCCGCTCGGGACGCTGTTCGGGCTGTGGATGTTCGAAGTCTCGCCGGGGCTGATCGGGTTCTCGATGGCGTTTGCGGCGGGGGCGATGGCGTATGTGGTCGCGCGCGACCTGTGGCCGGAGTCGTGGCATTCGTCGCGGCTGATCACGCTCGGCGGCACGGTGGCGGGGGCGGCGATGCTGTATCTGTTCGGGCACTTTCACGGGTGATGGCAGGGGGTCATTTGCAAGGGGCGTCTCTTGAGGGCTATACTGGTAAACAGAAGAACACAAGGGACGAAGAGGAGGGACTCCATGAACATCCTATTGGTATGCACCGGGAACACCTGCCGCAGCGCGATGGCCGCGCCCTTGCTGCGCCAACGACTTGAGGCGGCGGGGATTGCGGGGGAACATGACGTGCGCTCCGCCGGCGTGGCGGCGCAACCGGGCCAGCCGGCTACGAAGGGAACGGTTGTGGCGTTGCAAGCGCGGGGCTTGGACGGTGAGGCGCATCAGTCGTCGCTGGTCGATGACAGCCTGATCCGCTGGGCCGATCTGATCCTGACGATGGGGCAAAGCCACAAGCGGGCGATCTTGGAGCGGCATATGGAAGCGCTGGAGAAGACGTTTACGCTGAAGGAGTTCGTCGACGACGACCCGCAGACGGTGAAGATCTTGGAAGAGATGGACAAGCTGCAAGCGGAGGCGCAGACCAAACAAGCGCTGTTCGTGACCGAGCATGCGGACGAGATCGAACGGCTGCAACAGCAGTATCAGGAGCGCGGCGGCGATCCGGCGACGGAGAAGGAATTGGCCGCGCTGCAGCAACGGCTGGAGGACAGCGTGCGCGAGGAGTCGGGGCGGATGATGGAGTTGATGGCACAACTGCCCGACTACGACATCGCCGATCCGTACGGCGGGCAGCAGCATGTGTATGAGAACACCGCGCGAGAGATTGAGGGCTTGCTCGATCGGCTCGTGGCGAAAGTGAAGGAACTGCCCTTGTCGTAATTGGCAAGGGTTTCTTTTTGTGGACATCGGCAACTCTTTTTGCTCAAATCCCCAAAAAAGACCTATAATAAGACCGAAAGCACTCATTCGAAAAGAGAATCTTGCCAGCACGGAGGTCTCCATCCATGAAAATCGCAATCGCCGCCGACCACGGCGGGTATCTGCTCAAGGAACAGGTCAAAAAGAAACTGGAAGCGATGAATCTCGAGTTCCACGATTTCGGTACAGACTCGGAAGAATCGGTCGACTACCCGGACTACGGGATCAAAGTCGCCGAAGCGGTCGCGGGCGGCGAATACGACCGCGGTATCCTCATCTGCGGCACCGGCCTTGGCATGATGATCGTCGCCAACAAGGTGCCGGGCATCCGTTGCGCCCTGCTCCATGACACCTTTTCCGCGAAAGCCACCCGCGAGCACAACGACGCGAACGTCATGGCGATGGGCGCGCGCGTGATCGGGCCGGGCCTCGCCGAAGACATCGTCGAGCTGTGGCTGACCACCGACTTCTCCGGCGGTCGTCACCAAAAGCGCCTCGACAAGATCGGCGCGATCGAGCAGCGCTTCGGGCGGGAGGAAGGCGCGTCGGGATGCTAGAGGAAGCGTTCCAAGCGATTCGCGACCAGACCCGTCAAGTCGTCGACGAACTGCAGCAAGTCGCTGCGCTCGATGCGGACAAGCTTCTCGTCATCGGCTGCTCCTCCAGCGAGGTCGTCGGCTTGAAGATCGGCACCGGCGGCTCGTTGCAAGCGGCGGCGCATATCGTCGACGCGATCCTCGAAGCGCGGGACGAGTTCGGCTTTCACGTGGCGTTCCAATGCTGTGAGCACCTCAACCGCGCCCTCGTCGTGGAACAAGCAACGGTGCGCCGCTTCGGACTCGAAGAAGTCACCGTCGTCCCCGTGCCCCAAGCGGGCGGGGCGGTCGCTTCCACCGCCTACAAGCGGTTGACAAGCCCGGTGATGGTCGAGAAGATCCAAGCCCACGCCGGAATCGACATCGGCGACACGCTGATCGGGATGCATTTGCGACCGGTCGCCGTTCCCGTGCGTCCAACCGTAAAAGAGGTCGGCGAAGCGCACGTGACGATGGCGACCACCCGCCCGAAACTGATCGGAGGAGCACGGGCGCTCTACGTTCTGGAATAAGCGGGAAAAAGACGAACCTTTTTCTACTTGGCATGGTATAATTTTCGCAAAAACAAGGGAGAGACACCGATGAGCAAATTGAGTTTGATGGACCCGGAAATTGCAAAAGCGATGGAACTGGAGCTCGGACGCCAGCGCTCCAAGATCGAACTGATCGCCTCCGAAAACTTCGTCAGCCGCTTCGTGATGGAAGCGATGGGCACCGTGCTGACCAACAAATACGCGGAAGGCTACCCCGGCAAGCGCTACTACGGCGGCTGCGAGTACGTCGACATCGTGGAAGACCTCGCACGCGAACGGGCGAAAAAGCTGTTCAACGCCGAACACGCCAACGTGCAACCGCACTCCGGTGCGAATGCCAACACCGCCGTGTATTTTGCCTTCCTGAAACCGGGTGACACCGTGCTCGGCATGAACTTGTCCCACGGCGGGCACCTGACGCACGGCTCGCCGGTCAACATCTCCGGCACCTACTACAACTTCGTCCCGTACGGCGTCGAAGAGGACACGCATGTCGTGGACTATGACAAGGTGCGCGCTCTGGCGCAAGAACACAAGCCGAAGATGATCGTCGCCGGCGCATCCGCTTACCCGCGCACGATCGACTTCGAGAAGATGCGCGAGATCGCCGATGAAGTCGGCGCCTACCTGATGGTCGACATGGCGCACATCGCCGGCCTCGTCGCCACCGGCTTCCACCCGTCGCCGGTGCCGTTCGCCGACTTCGTGACCACGACCACGCACAAAACCCTGCGCGGCCCGCGCGGCGGCATGATCCTGTGCAAGGAACAGTACGCCAAGGCGATCGACAAGGCGGTGTTCCCTGGCACCCAAGGCGGCCCGCTGATGCATGTGATCGCAGCGAAGGCGGTCTCCTTCGGCGAAGCGCTGGCACCGGAGTTCTCGACCTACATCGAAGCGGTCGTCAACAACGCCAAGGCACTCGGCGAAGCGCTGAAGGAACGCGGCTTGACCCTCGTTTCCGGCGGCACCGACAACCACCTGCTGCTGATCGACGTGCGCAACCTCGGTTTGACCGGCAAGGAAGCGGAGAAGCTGCTCGATGAAGTCGGCGTGACGACGAACAAGAACACGATTCCTTTTGACCCGGCTTCTCCGTTCGTCACCTCGGGCGTGCGCATCGGCACCCCGGCGATCACGTCGCGCGGGTTCGTCCAAGCGGATATGGCCGAGCTGGCCGAGATCATCGCCTTGACCCTCAAGCACAAAGACGACCAGACCAAGATCAACGAAGCGATGGAAAAAGTCCGCGCCCTGTGCGACAAATACCCGATGTACGAAGGTCTGTCCTACCTGTAAGTACGTGTATCCTAGCGCCCAACGAAAAGGAGGCTCGCAGATGAGCAAAGTCTACGTATTCGATCATCCGCTGATCCAGCATAAGTTAACGTTTATCCGCGACGAGAACACCGGCACGAAGCAGTTTCGCGAGCTGGTCGAGGAAGTGTCGATGCTGATGGCGTATGAAGCGACCCGCGACCTGCCCTTGCAGGAGACGGAAGTGAAAACGCCGGTCACCACCGCGCAAACCAAAGTCCTGTCCGGCAAAAAGCTCGGCATCGTGCCGATCCTGCGCGCCGGCCTCGGCATGGTCGAAGGCATCCTCAACCTGATCCCGAGCGCCAAAGTCGGTCACATCGGACTCTGGCGCGACCCGGAGACACTGCAGCCGGTCGAATACTATGTCAAGCTGCCGAACGACATCGAGGAGCGCGACATCTTCTGCCTCGACCCGATGCTCGCCACCGGCGGTTCGGCGGCCGCTGCGATCGCCGCGCTGAAAAACCGCGGCGCGAAAAACATCAAGCTGATGTGCCTGATCGCCGCCCCCGAAGGCATCGAGACGGTGCAAGCGGCACACCCCGACGTGGACATCTACGTCGCCTCCGTCGACGAGAAGCTCAACGACCACGGGTACATCACCCCCGGTCTCGGCGACGCGGGCGACCGCCTGTTCGGAACGAAGTAAACCCAAAAGTAACGGAGCGATTCCTCTATGAAACAAGTTCGTGTATTGACGATCTTCGGCACCCGTCCGGAGGCCGTGAAAATGGCACCGCTGGTCAAAGCGCTGGAACGAGCGGGCGACAAGATCCACTCCCGCGTCTGCGTCACCGCGCAGCACCGCCAGATGCTCGACCAGGTGCTCCGCCTGTTTGAGGTCACGCCCGACTACGATCTCGACATCATGGAGCCGCGCCAAACGCTGACCGGCGTCACGGTCAAGGCGCTCGTCGGCTTGGAAGACGTGATCCGCAAAGAACAGCCGGACATCGTCTTGGTTCACGGCGACACGACGACCACTTTCGTCGGCTCGTTGGCGGCGTTTTACCAGCAGACGGCGATCGGTCACGTCGAAGCCGGTCTGCGCACGCATGACAAGTATTCGCCTTACCCGGAAGAGATGAACCGCCAGTTGACCGGCGTGATGGCCGACCTGCATTTTGCCCCGACCGATCAGAGCCGGGGCAACCTGCTAAGCGAGAACAAGCCGGCCGACCGCATCTTCGTCACCGGTAACACGGCGATCGACGCGATGAAGACGACGGTGCGTGAAGGCTATAGCCACCCGATCCTCGACAGCCTCAAGCCGGGGCAACGCCTCGTGTTCATGACCGCCCATCGCCGCGAGAACATCGGCGAGAAGATGGAGAACATCTTCCGCGCCGTGCGTCGCCTCGTCGACGGGCATGACGACCTCGTCGTCGTCTACCCGATGCACCTCAACCCGGCGGTGCGCGAACCGGCGCAGCAGATCCTCGGCGATCACGAGCGCATCCACCTGATCGAGCCGACCGAGTTGGTCGACACGCACAATTTTATGTCCCGCGCCTACCTGATCCTCACCGACTCTGGCGGGATTCAGGAGGAAGCGCCGTCGCTCGGCGTGCCGGTGCTCGTCCTGCGCGACACCACGGAGCGTCCGGAAGGCGTGGCGGCCGGCACCTTGAAGCTGGCGGGCACCGATGAGGAGACGATCGTGCAACTGGCCGAAGAACTGTTGACCGACCCGGAAGCGCACCGCAAGATGGCGGTGGCGGCCAACCCGTACGGCGACGGCGAAGCGTCCGACCGCATCGTCCAAGCGATCTTGTATCACTTCGGGCTCGGCGATCGCCCGGACGAGTTCCGCGTGTAATCGCCGCTCATTCGTTAGGCGCAAACAGAAAACCCACCGCTTCTTTTCGGAAAACGGTGGGTTTCTTTATGGAAAAAGGTTCGCTGTTCTAAACCGTTTGCGTCATCAGCAGGCCCATTTTTTCATAGACCAAAAACGCTTCGGCAAATAACGTCGTCGCCATCGCCTGATCGCCTTGGAGCGCACAGAGGCGGGCGAGTTTGACCAACCGGTCGGCCAACCGCTTCGGCGCGACGGCGTGGCGGATCAAGGACAAGCCCTCTTCCAGCGCTTCGGTGCCCAAGAGCATGTCGCCACCGGACAGGCGTGCCAACTGAAAGCGGAGCGTCAAGGCGCGAGCTCGTTCCTCCGCGACTTGGAACTGCTGCAGCAAGCTCATCGCAGCTTCAAGGCGTTCGGCAGCGATGAGATATTCCTGCGCTTCGATCAGCGCTTCGACATGATCGAGCGCGGTGGTGACGGCCGTCGCATCGCCCAGCTCCTGCTTCTGCGCCACCGCTTGGTCAAAATGCACGTTGGCTTTGGCGATCTCGCCTTGCTGGGCGTAGAGATGACCGAGCTGGTACTCGATGTCCGACTGCACATGCTTCGCGTCCGACTGGCGCAGCAGGCGCAACGCTTCCTGAAACAGATCGCGGGCTTGCTCGTACTGCCCTTTTTCTCGAGCGGACGCGCCTTGCACCAGCAGGGATTCGGCATACGCCTCCAAGTCGTTCATCCGCTTCAACAGCGCTTGGGCTTTGGCGGCGTATTCTTGGGCGCGGTCGAAGTTCTCCTTCTTCAAGTAGACTTGCGAGAACAGGGTGTAGACTTTGTAGGTCAGGTCGCTTTCCTCGACCTGCGCCCGTTCCGACTGCTTCAAGTAGTCGAGCGCTTGGGCGAAGAACGCTTGGCGGTAGGACACCAAGCCGAACAGGAAGTAGATCTGCGGCAGGTGTTCGAGGTGGCCGGCGCGCAGTGCCGACGTTTGCGCTTCGAACAAGTGGTCGTTGGCGGCGTGGTAATCCCCTTGCTCCAAGGCGATGCGCCCCAGCAACAGGCTCGCTTCGCAGACCAAGCCGCCATGCTTCAACTCGCGGGCATCGAGCAAAATCTCTTCCGCAAAATGGGTCGCCATCCCGTAGCGCTTGCGGTGGAGCAGTGCCTCCGCTTCGGAGAGGAGTGTTTTCGCTCGCCGGTTCAGCAGTTCCTCCGGCGTTTCGCGGAAATAGGACACCGAGGTGTTGAGCCGCTCCGCCAGATAGTGGAGCAGGTCTTGGGACGGCGCCTGCAAGTCGCGCTCGACGAGGGAGAGCGTGGCGGGCGAGATGTAGTCCCCGGCGATGTCCTTGAGGGTGAGGTCGAGTTCTTTACGTTTTAAGCGGAGTTTTTGGCCGAGTGATAAATACTGCATAGGGGATTCTCCTCTTCCGTGGGCGATAGGGTTTCGCTACAGGGTTACGATTTAATCGTTATTTTTATGAGAGTAAATATATCACCTTTTGTCTAGGTGTGGAAGTGGGGAAAAATCAAGAGAAAACGCTTTCAACGGCAGGAAAGTACTTTTTTTGCGAGAATTAGAAGGAGTTAGGCTCAAAAGTCATTTTGTTCGGTGAAAGGGGATTATTATCGTGGCAAATCGAGATGCAGTGATCGTATCGGCCGTTCGTACCGCAATTGGCAACTTCCAAGGGAGCTTGGCCGGTGTTTCCGCGCCTGAATTGGGGGCGATCGTCCTCAAGGAAGCGCTTACAAAAGCGGGCGTGTCCGCAGACCAAGTCGAAGAGGTGATCCTCGGCAACGTGCTGCAGGCCGGTCTCGGCCAAAACCCGGCGCGTCAAGCGGCGATCAAAGCGGGTCTGCCGAACACGATCGCGTCGATGACGATCAACAAGGTCTGCGGCTCCGGCTTGAAAGCGGTCATGCTGGCGGCGCAAGCGATCAAAGCGGGCGACGGCGACGTCTATCTGGCGGGCGGCATGGAGAACATGTCTCAAGCGCCGTATTTATTGGAAGGAGCGCGCACCGGTTTTCGGATGGGCGACCAGAAAGTGGTCGACACGATGATCCGCGACGGTCTGTGGTGCGCGTTTGACGACACCCACATGGGCATCACCGCGGAAAACGTCGCGGATCGCTACGGCCTGACCCGCGACGCGCAGGACGAGTTCGCCGCCTGGTCGCAAGAGAAAGCGGCGAAGGCGCAAGCGGAAGATCGTTTCCGCGACGAGATCGTACCGGTGACGATCCCGCAGCGCAAGGGCGACCCGATCGTGTTTGACAAGGACGAGTTCCCGCGTGCGACCACTACGGCTCAGACGCTGGCGAAACTGCGCCCGGCGTTTAAGAAGGAGGGCACCGTCACCGCAGGCAACGCGTCCGGCATCAACGACGGCGCGGCGGCACTGCTCGTCATGTCCCGCGAGAAGGCGGAAGCGCTCGGCTTGAAGCCGCTGGCGACGATCACCTCTTACGCGTCGGCCGGTCTCGATCCGAATGTGATGGGTCTCGGCCCGATCTACGCAACCCAAAAGGTCTTGGAAAAAGCCAACCTGTCGATCGAAGACATCGACCTGATCGAAGCGAACGAAGCGTTTGCCGCGCAATCGCTGGCCGTCGGCAAAGACTTGAACATCCCGCAGGAGAAGCTGAACGTAAACGGCGGCGCGATCGCCCTCGGTCATCCGATCGGCGCATCGGGCGCGCGCGTGCTCGTCTCCCTGCTCCACGAGATGGAAAAACGCGACGTGAAACGCGGTCTCGCCACGCTGTGCATCGGTGGTGGACAAGGCGTTTCGCTGGTGGTTGAGCGCTAGTTTGTCCGTTTTTTGAACGTGGAAGAAAAAGGTGTTGTCTGACTTCTATTGATATGGTTTAGGTTCGTTGACATCACCTTACTGATGTAGTACTATGTCACTGGTTGGGGTTTCATAGAGAGGGACTTGAGTTTCGCTCTATGAAACCTACCAGACTTTTGTGGACGACCATACATAAAATTTCCACCGCAGGTCGATGGTAGGTAATGGGTCTGCGCGTGTAGGGATGGGAGCCACGTGATGAACGAGTTTCAACGCTATGTCCAACGCACCGTGAAATTGACAGCGCTTGCAACAGCCCTTTTTGCGATACTCTGGGTGCTGTTGCCTAGCACCAAGCCGATTTTCATCGGCTTGACCCTTGGGAGCGTCGTCTCGCTTTACTTCGCGATTTCCACGGCGAAGCAGGCGGAGATGGCGGCTGATGTCGCCTTGCGTCAGGTGAGAAAGCGTCCGAGCATCGTCATGAGCTATCGAATCGCGATGGTGATGGCGGCGGTGCTGGCCAAAGTCTTTCTCGAGCGCAAGTTTGGACCCGGGTATGTAAGTCTTCCGATGATGGTACTTGGTTTCTTCACGTACCAGTTCGTCATGCTGGGGGGCTTTCTATACAACAAATTCTTTACTTCAACAATTGCAAATCGGAAGGGGTGAAAACTGAATGGAACACCTATATCCCACAATAGGTGAAGGGATTTGGACGGTCAACCTGACGATCATCGGCATGAGTGTGCTTTGTGCGGCGGCCGTGTTCATCCTCGCTCGTGTGGCAGCAGCCGGTGTCAACCTTCGCAATCCGAAGGGGCTGGCCAACTTCTTCGAGTGGATCATCGACTTTGTAGGAGGTTTGGCCAAGGACATGGTGGGCACCAAGTACGCACAGACTTATGTGCCGTTGGCCTTCACCTTGATCCTCTACCTGTTCATCTCGAACCAACTCGGCCTCATCACGAACATCGTGTATGAGATCGACCAACCGAGCCTGGGGGTAGCGGCCGCTTCGTTCGCGGAGGGAGCGCATGAGGGCAAGGCATCTGTCGCGTTCTTCATGTCGCCGACGGCGAACCTGATGGTCACCATGGGTCTGTCGATCGCGATGGTGGGTCTGTCCCACATCATCGGTCTGCGCAACCCGAAAAGCTACTTCAAGCACTACTTTGAGCCGAATCCGGCTTTCTTCATCCTGCATCTGATCGACGAACTGGCGAAGTTCGCGACGCTTGGTCTTCGTCTTTTCGGTAACATCTTTGCGGGTGAGGTCATGATCGCCGTCATTCTTACCATGCCGACTCTCTTCGGTGTCCCGGTAAGCAGCATTCCGCTCATCGTTTGGCTGGCGTACTCCTTGTTCGTCGGTACCATTCAAGCGTTTGTCTTTACAGTCCTGACGCTCGTCTACATCGGCCAAAAACTGCCGCACGACGAAGCGCACTAATGTCGATGCAAACGTTCTAACGTCGCGTTTTACCCTTTCAAGTTCAAATACAACAACATCACGCTTCACAACAAAAACTTTTACGTCCTGAAGGAGGATTTTCAACATGGAAATCGCAGTTGGTCTGTGCTTTGGTCTCGCCGCTGTCGGCGCTGGTATCGGTAACGGTCTGGTAGTCGGTCGCACTATCGAAGGTATCGCTCGTCAACCGGAAGCAAAAGGTATGCTGCAAACTCAAATGTTCATCGGTCTGGGTCTTGTCGAGGCACTCCCGATCATCGCGGTTGCATTCGGCCTGATCGGTTACTTCGCAAGCTAATCTACCCATCCCGGACGAGATCGAGGACGGCGGGGCATGAAAACACATGGCCGCGCCTTCCTTTTGTCCACCCCGAAAGGAGTGAACTCACATGCATTTTGAATTGGGAACCATGTTAGTGCAATTGATCGTGTTCCTGATCCTGTTCCTGCTGTTGCGCAAATACGCATTCGGACCGCTCATGCGCGTCATGAACGAGCGTGCACAATACATTGAGAATCAGGTCACTTCTGCCGAGAAAGCCCGTCAAGACGCGGAGAAGCTGGCGGAAGAACATCGCGCTTCGATCCAACAAGCGAAGCAAGAAGCGCACGATATGCTGGAGAACGCTCGTCGCAACGGTGAAAAGCAAGCGGCCGACATCATCGCCGCTGCCGAAGCGGAAGCCAAGCGCGTCAAAGAAGAAGCGCTGGCTGACATCAACCGTGAGAAAGAGCAAGCGATCGCAGAACTGCGCGACCAAGTGGGCGAACTGTCCGTCCTCTTGGCCGGTAAGATCATCGAGAAAGAACTCAACGCGGAAGGCCACAAGGCTCTGTTCGAAGAAGCCGTCAAGGAAATGGGTGTACGCGTATGAAGACCTCGCCGGTAGCCAAGCGTTACGCAGAAGCCCTGTATGACGTGGCGAAGGAAAAAGGTCTGCTCGAAGCTGTGGAGAAGGACTTGGCCGGCGTGGCCGGCGCGCTTGCGGATCACCCGCAACTCGCGAACATTCTCGTCCATCCGAACATCTCGCTCGATGCGAAGAAACAGCAAATCAAGGACCTCTTCGCAGGTCGCGTCTCCGATGTCGTTTTGAACTTCCTGCTCGTGTTGTTCGACGCTCGCCGCCAAGGCGAGATCGGCAACGTATACAACGAATTCGTTCGCCTCGCCGACGCTGCTCGCGGTGTCGTCAAGGCGGAAGTCGAGACCGCAGTTTCGCTCACCGAAGAGGAACTGAACTCGATCAAAGAAAAGCTCAGCGCAAACGGCAAGCAGGTTGACGTCAAGATGACGGTCAACCCGGCGCTGATCGGCGGTGCGAAAGTCCGCTTGGGCGACCAAGTGCTCGACTACTCCGTCGCAGGTCAACTGGCCAGCTTCCGTCAATCGCTGCAACAAGAGTCTGTAAGATAGGGGTGAGATCATGAGCATTCGTCCTGAAGAAATCAGCGCGCTGATTAAGCAACAGATTGAGAACTATCAATCTGAGGTTCAAGTATATGACGTAGGCACCGTAATCCAGGTCGGTGACGGTATTGCTCGTATCCATGGTCTTGAGAAAGTTATGGCCGGCGAGCTCCTCGAGTTCTCGAACGGCGCTATGGGTATGGCGTTTAACTTGGAGGAAAACAACGTAGGTGCGGTTATCTTGGGTACCGTCATCGGGATCAAAGAAGGCGACCAAGTCAAGCGTACGAACCGCATCGCACAAGTTCCGGTCGGCGAAGCGCTCGTAGGCCGCGTTGTCAACTCCCTCGGCCAACCGATCGACGGCAAAGGCCCGATCGAAGCCAAAGAATTCCGTCCGATCGAGTCTCCGGCTCCGGGCGTTATCGACCGTAAGTCGGTTCACGAACCGATGATGACCGGTATCAAAGCGATCGACGCGATGATCCCGATCGGCCGCGGTCAGCGTGAGTTGATCATCGGTGACCGTCAAACCGGTAAAACCGCGATCGCACTCGAC
>DASTWJ010000011.1:0-12149 GCA_035776695.1 Bacilli bacterium | reverse complement strand
AAGTGACAACCGCCTTGCAGGAGCTGGGGCTTCCGGAGTCGTCGGAGGAGACGGGCGGCACTCCCTCCGGCAAAACGGGTGTGCTGACGGCTCGTCCCACCTCTGCCGAAACCGCTGCACCCACCGCGCAGGCGCCCGCTTCGCGGACAGGAGACACAGCACCTCATTTCCCTGAAAATAAGATTTCTCGACCGCTCCCGACAGCAGGGGACAGCAACAGCCTGTCGCCCCGACCGAACGCCGACGTCTTGTCCTCGGCGACACGCGGACAGTTGCAACAACTGCTCACCGCTACACGCCAGTTGGCATCCGGTGCCGATCTGAAGCCGGAGTCGTTGCAACAGGCCGTGCAGAAGCTGGGGCTAGGCTTTGAAGCGCAATTGGCCCACGCCGTCCGCCGCTTGCCGGCCGAAGCGACGCCGGAGCAGGTGCAGACCGCCTTGACCCATGCTTTGCAACAACAAGAAACGGGAGACGGCCCTGCGCTGAAACAAATGCTGCACCAACTGCAAGCCGCCCGACCCGACTTGGAGGCGGCGGGGTTGCAGCAACTGGCCGATGACATCGGGATGCTGGCCAAGCATGTCACCGGGCAGCAGTTGATGCAGGGAACGGGACAGGAAAGGTCTGACCTTGTCTACCAATTCGCCGGCGTACCCGTGCAGATGGGCGACCGCAAGCAGACGGTCGAACTGCACATCATGTCCCGCAAGTCGCCCGGACAGAAGACGCTCGACCCCGCGAACTGCTACATCTTGTTCCACCTCGACATGCCGCAACTCGGTCCGTTGGACATCCACCTGCACATCGTCGACAAAGTGGTCGGCGTCCGCTTCCTGACCGAAACGGGAGAGGGCGTGCAGATCGAACCGAGCGAGCAGCAGACGCTGCGAGCCTCGTTGCAGGGGACAGGCTACCACTTGGGCGTGATGAAAGTGGAAGCCAAGCAACAGGCACACGACGGGCAACATCCGCCGTTGTTGCCACCCGTGCTGACCAAAAGCGGGTTGGACTTTAAAGTCTAAGGGCAGACGGTGAAGGAGAAGAAGGAGGGAAGCCCGATGACCACTGCACACGATCCCCAAGCAAACGCCTCAAAAAAAGCGGTCGCTCTCCAATACAACGTCGAACGGGACGCCGCACCGCGCGTCGTCGCAGCGGGACGAGGCGCAGTCGCCGACAAGATCCTCGACGCCGCCGAAGGGGCAGGCGTGCCCTTGCACGAAGACAAGGCGCTCGTCGAAACCCTGCTCGCCTTCGAAGTCGGCAAAGAAATCCCCTCCGAACTCTACAACGTCGTCGCGGAAGTCCTCGCCTTCGTGCAATTCCTCGACAAAAAGGAGCGCGACTAGAAATGACCTCGCAACAAACCGCCCCGCAACCTTTCCCTCACCAAAACGAGAGCGGCAACCGCCAAGCGAAATACTCTGGAAAGCCGAATCGTACCGAGCCCCGTCCAGCCGGCGACTCCCGCAAGCGAACCGGAAACCGGGGGGAAGAGATCGCCGCCACGTACCTCGAACAACAAGGCGTACAGATCATCGCCCGCAACTGGCGCAAAGCTTCAGGCGAACTCGACATCATCGCAGCCGACGGCTCGACGCTCGTCTTCGTCGAAGTCCGCACCCGCTCCTCACGCGCATACGGCAACGGCGAAGACTCCGTGGATCGGCGCAAGCAACGCCAAGTCCGCAAGATGGCCGCGCTCTACCTCGGCGAAGTCGGCAGCTCCTTGCGCTGCTATCGCTTCGACGTGATCATCGTCGACCTCACGGGTCCTGACAAATCATTTCGCGACATTCGACATTATCAGAATGCGTTTTGACTTTCATAACGCCGTACGCCTATGGTATATTTATGGAGAACTGAACAAGTAGGGGGCAATTACAGATGACCTGGATCGGAATTGTGGTCTCGATCGTAACCTTTATCGTCGGCCTGGTACTCGGCGGGCTTGGCGGCGTATACTACCTGCGTCGCCAAATGTCGAACATGCAAATGTCGCAAACCGACATTCAAAACATGGCGCGCAGCATGGGCATGAACCTGAACCAAAAGCAATTGAATCAAGTGCAAAAGCGCATGAAGAACTCCAACGCCAACACGATGAAGAACATGAGCGCCAAGAAAAAGAAAAAATAACGGACGTCCACCCGTCCATACACCAAAAAAGAGGGCTCGCTGCACAGCAGAACGCCCTCTTTTTTATGTCCTTTACCAGAAGAACAACGGGAACAGCGCCAAGATGGTCAGAAACGGGACAAACCACCACGCCGGGTTCCAGTAGCCATAACGCCCGTACCCGCGTCCGTAGTATGCCTCCATCACGCGCAGTTCGTCTTGATTCCGCTCGGCGGTGACCGCATCCGACAGGTAGGCGCCGGACATCTGCTGCCCGCCGCCCATCGGCTTGAGGTAGATGCCCTTTTTGTCCACTTTGTGTACCAGCCCTTGCCGCATGCCGTTTTGCGTCTGCATCATCACGCCTTGCCCGATATATTGCTTGCAGTTGCCTACATGATAACGATTCATGAAATTCCCCCCTTTGCAGGTCCATTCTGTACAGGTTATGTCGCGTAGGAAGACAGGCTCACGGCATGAGCGGAGGACAACCAAAAGATAGTTGCTCGCCCTCCTGCATAGACATAGAGGGGGAAGGAGGGCTTGGCGATGAAAATCGGTTCGGCCTCATGGAAACTCCATTATCAGATCAAACGCAAACCGTGGCTTCTGTTGTTGCCGTTGCTCAGCTTCTTGATGCTCGTTGTCACTTCTTGCGCCTTGATCTCCGGGGATGACGGCACGGCGACGACGTTCAAAGTCGGGCAGGCGGTCGCGGAAGGGTGGAACTATGAAGGCTACGACTCCGGCGGCAACTTGATTTTTCAAAAAGAAGACAAAGTCGTACTGCTCTCACCCGAGAGCAAACAACTGACGCTCGGCGGCACGCACCTGAAAGTCTTTTCACATGCCAATTCGAGCGTGCAAGTCGAAGTGCTCGCCGATGAAGACGCAGGGTGGGGCATCCCGTCTTTTCTCTATTGGCTGGGCGGCGGTGTGCTGGTCGGCCTCTTGATCGGGCGCAGCAAAAAAGGGCGTGGCGGTCCGGTACGCAAGCCGTCCGCACGAGTCTTTACACGCAGCCGCCATTTTCGGTAAACATTTGGTATACTAGGGACAGCAAAGCCACAGACGCAGGAGTTGACGCAGATGAAATTTCAAGGGAATCGCAACTGGTTTTTGATCGCGTTGGCGATCGGTTCGCCCTACTATTGGGGCCAATACATGCTCGCCAAGAGCCAAGACGCCACCACCGTCGCCATCTCGGCGGCGTTTGCCGTGGTCGCCGTGATCCTGCTGGTGTTCTTGTTGCGCAAACAATACATCGAGATCGGCCCGGACACGATCACGTTGCAAACCCCGATCCGCCGTCGCCGTTGGAGCGTCGCGGACATCGACGAAGTCTCGATCACCGACAAGTGGATTTGCCTGCTCGACAAGACGGATCGCTACACCTACCTGATGATCCCGCAAAAGCCGGAGCAATTCCAAGCACTTCGCGAGGCCGTCACCCGTTTCTGCCGCCACCACAAGCTGAAAACTTCTACCCAGGACTTCCGGCAGCGGCGCTACAACCCGGGCGAAGGAACCTCGAAATAGGGTGAAGGAAAAAAAGGAACCAGTGGAATGGAATGGAAAAAGGACCTGTCGCTGACAACAGGCCCTTTTTTATTAGGGAAGGTCGACCGATCATGGAGGATCGACCTTGTGATTCGGCTGTAGACTTGGATCAGGTACAGGTTACAACGGCTTGGTGTGCTGTTTGCCCATCACGTCATACGCGCTGAGTTCGTGCAACTGAGCCAACACCTGAGCTTCCTCCTGCGCGGAGTAGTTCGCCGTCGTCGGCGTGCTCAACCGGCCGTCCGCCATCTCCCAGACCTCGCCGCCGAACTCGCCTTGGAAGCGTTGGATAAACCAACGGTCATGCGACACCACCAAGATCGGGCCGGGGAAGGCGAGCAGCGCCTGCTCGAACTCTTCCATCACATCGAGCGACAGGTGGTTGGTCGGCTCGTCGAGCAGCAACAGATTGGCTCCCGATGCGATCAACTTGGCGAGTTGCAACTTGCGGTACTGGCCGGGGCTGAGTTGATCGACTCGGCGGGACAGCTCTTCGTAGCGGAACAAATGGGAGGAGATCAGCCGCGCGATCTGCTCCTCACGGCTACCGACGAGCCCTTCGCGGTAGTGGTCGAGCACCGTTTGCTCACCGTCGGCATAGTCGATCTCCTGCTCCAAGTAGCCCATCATGATCGCCGGCGCGAGGGAGAGAGAGCCGTCATCCGCTTTCCCTTGTCCCGCCAACAGGCGGAGCAGTGTCGTCTTGCCCGAGCCGTTCGGGCCTTGGATCAGCACGCGGCTTTTGTTGGACAACGCCAGATTCACCTCGTCAAATAAAACCGTGCCGTCCGGGAGCACTTTGCGCAGGTGCGATCCCATCAATGCCGTTCTCGCCCCGATTTTCTCCGCGTCAAAATCGACTTGGAAGCGCAGCGGCTGAGGAGGAGCGGGCACCGGATTCTCCATGATCCGCTCCAACTGCTTCTCGGCGGCGCGGATGTTGCGGGAGATCGTGTTTTGCACGCTGGTACCGTGACGGTTGTACGCCATTTTGTTGTGATCCTTGATCGGACGGTTGTGTCCGACCTGTCGCCCCGTTTCGTTCATTCGCAGGCGCAGGTCGCGGATCTCCTCCTGTTGCCGCTCGTACGCCTCCTGCCAGCGCAAGCGAGCCTTTTGCTTCGCCAAGAGGTATTGATCATAGTTGCCCGCGTATTCCTTCAGCCGTCGCTTGTGCTCTTCCAGTTCCCAGATCTGCGTCACCGTGCGGTTGAGAAACTGGCGGTCGTGGGAGATCAGCAGGATCGCGCCTTTGTAGGTCGTCAAAAAGTCTTCGAGCCAAGCCATCGTCGCGAAGTCGAGATGGTTGGTCGGCTCGTCGAGCAGGAGCAGGTCGGGGGAGGAGATCAAGAGGGCAGCCAGTCCGACGCGTGTTTTCTGCCCGCCGGAGAGGGTGGACAAGGGGCGATCCGTATCCAACTGGCTGAGCTTCAACCCGGCAAGCACCACTTCCGTACGGTACTCCATCTCATAACCACCGCGCTGTTCAAACCTTGCGCTTATCTCGCCATACTCCTCGATCACGGCAGCCAACGCGTCTTCATCGGTAACCGTCGTCATCTGTGTCGCCAACTCGTTCATCCGCTGTTCCATCGCCCGCAGCGCTCGTTGTGAATCGAAAATCCACTCCGCGATCGTGCGATCGGTCTTCGGATCGAAATGCTGAGGCAGATACCCGACTTCCACCCCCTCGGGGATCGTGACGGTGCCTTGATCCGCTGCCAGATCGCCGGTGAGAATCTTGATGATCGTCGTTTTGCCGACACCGTTTGGGCCGACCAAGCCGACGCGCTCCCCGCCGTTCAGCAGGAAAGACACCTGTTCCAGCACCACTTTTTCCCCGTACGCTTTGCAAAGGTCTTGTACGTATAACGCCATCATCTATACAACAACTCCTCGGATGTCAAAATTGGATGTCCCAACGCTGATCACCCGAACAAAAAAGGCCGCAGATGCAGACGAGCGCATCCACGGCCTGAAAAGGTCGTATCGAATCCAAAGCCCGAGCGGTCATTCAAACAAACGAAAACCGCTACGACTCTTGGAAAAGACGATCTGTCTCAAGCGCGACTGAGTGGAAGGCCTGCGATGGGCATAGGTATCCCATACGCAGCTTGTGTAACACAAGCTGTGTCTGCAATCTAACGTTCACCAAATTGTAAGGGTGAATTAGAGTACAAACGCATGCTCCATGTCGACGCTTGATACCACCTTTCCAAGAGTTGTCAATCTTAGTGAAACTACGGTCAGTATATTCGATTTCAAAATCCTTGGCAACCCCTCTCTACAAGTTTCTGACTTTTGGCGAAACGCAATGAGAAGTGGAACGTATAGTCTTAGCAGGAGGTGTTGCCCATGTGGTTTTTCTTTGTCTTAGGAGGACTGATCATCGTGGCTCTGTTCTTCTCCAAGAACATCCTGTTCGACGACCGCAAACAACACGACGAGATCGGCGAGACGATGGTGGAGCAAAATCGAGATTCGAACAACAATATATTTTGACAAATAACCCCTTGGGTCGCGTTTTTCTCCACGCTCCTAGGGGTTTTGTTCGTTGATAGTGAGGGAGTTGCTCGCATTAGCCATGATGACCGAGCATCTGCCGCACGTCCTCCGAGAGCAACCGCTCCGCAAATCGACTGAAAATTTCCTTCCGCAAGCGGCACCGTTCTTCCTTCGGCAGTTCTTTCAACTTGCTCTCCTGCACAGCGCGCACCGCTTTCAGATCCTGTAGGGTCGCACCTTCGTTGTGCAAGCGATAATACAACTCGTCCAGTTCTAGAACAGATAGCTGTTTCATCTGGGTGGGGGTCATGAGGTGTCCTCCTGTTCTAGCTTGTCTTACTACTCTTACTATTCGCGATGCGCCCTATATGATTCCTCTTCGAAGCCTGCAGAAAAATTTAACATCTTCATATTACTCTCCCCAGAACTTCCGATCCAACCGCCGATACTGCACCGCCTCGGCGACGTGCGCCACGTCGATCATCTCCTGTCCGCCAAGGTCGGCGATCGTCCGCGCCACCTTCAGAATCCGCTCATACGCTCGCGCCGACAAGCCCAAGTGCTCGAACGCATCGGTCAGCATCTGCTTGGCGTCCTCCGTGAGTTGGCAATGCTTTCGCGTGTCGAGAGGGGACATCGCGGCGTTGACCGGCTGCGCTCTCCCTGTGAACCGCTCCTTTTGCAACGCACGCACTTGCACGACTCGCTCGCGAATGTCTCGCGAGCTCTCGGCCAATTCCTCGCTCACCAAGTCCTGATACTTCACCCGCGGCACTTCAATATGCAAATCAATCCGATCCAGCAACGGCCCCGAGATCTTGCTCTGGTACCGTTTGATCTGCAACGGGGTACAGGTACACGCCTTATAATCCGACCCGTAAAACCCGCACGGACACGGGTTCATCGCCGCGACCATCAGAAAGCGGCTGGGGTAGGTATACGTCGCCTTCGTCCGCGCGATCGTCACCTGCGCATCCTCCAGCGGTTGGCGCAACACTTCCAGCACCTTCTTCCCAAACTCGGGCAGCTCGTCCAAAAACAACACGCCCCCATGCGCCAAACTGACCTCGCCGGGGCGGGGGGTCGTCCCGCCGCCGACCAAGCCCCCGGCGGAGATCGTGTGATGCGGGGTGCGAAAAGGTCGCGTGGCGAGCAACCCGGTTCCCTCCGGCAACAACCCGGCGACGCTGTGAATCTGCGTGACTTCGAGCGACTCCGATTCGATCAACTCAGGCAGAATCGTCGGCAGGCGTTTGGCCAGCATCGTCTTGCCGGAACCGGGCGGGCCGAGGAGCAGGACGTTGTGCGAACCGGCTGCTGCGATCTCCAACGCCCGTTTCACATGCGCTTGTCCCTTGATCTCGCAAAAATCAACCCTGTCGAGCCCGGCAGACGAAACTTCCAAGCTTTCCTCGTGCGAATCGGCAGACCTTTTCACAACATATGTCGAGAGCACCGCTTCCCCCTTGACGTGCTTGACCACATCCCGTAGCGAATTGGCCGCTATCACTTGCAGTCCATTTACCAGAGCCGCTTCCTCTGCGTTCTCCGGCGCGACCAGCAGCGTGTGCAGCCCGTGCTGTTTGGCGGCCAACGCCATCGACAACATCCCGCGCACCGGGCGCAACCGCCCGTCCAGCGCCAACTCGGCCACCGCCGCTACGCCGTGCAAGCCCTCAAGCGGCAATTGCTCCGCCGCTTGGAGGATGCCAAGCGCCAAACACAGGTCGAAGCCCGCCCCTTCCTTGCGCAGAGACGCCGGTGCCAGATTGGCGGTGATGCGTTTCATCGGAATCTCGTACCCGCTGTTACGGACGGCCGCCCGCACCCGGTCTTTGGCTTCGCGCACCGACGAATCGGGCAATCCGACCAGATCGAAAGCGGGCAGACCGTTCGCTATGTCGATCTCCACCTGCACGACAAGCCCTTGCAACCCAAACAAAGTCAAGCTATTCAACTGTGCGTACATCACGATACCTCCATTTTCCGCAAAGATTCGCGGTTGTTTGCAAAATGTGATCACTAAATGGTCAATCGCTTCATAAGATAGGGTGAAAGAGGATTGGCACCCTCTTCATTTGTGACAATTTGATGCAAGGTGTGAAGTTTTATCGATATTTTTGAGGAATTCGTATATACTAGTTAAGTAAAGGGAAGGTTTGTGAAATGTGTGGGAGGTGAAAGGGTTGGAATACGTGTGCCTCGAATGTGGTGGCTTTTTCGAAGGCGACGAAATCCGACGGTCGAAAAATCGTTGCGAGACTTGCGAAGGTGAAAAAACCAACGAAGACCAAGGAGAGAGTCATGGAATCCGCAGATGAATGCCAAACGTAAACGCCCCCGGAGGAGAGAAAACCTCGGGGGCGTTTTGCATGTCGGTTAAGAGGTCGTGCGGTTACATATCCTAAGGGCGACACCGGATCACACCCACAAGCAGAGGAGGGAGTCGCCCATGATCAAGGTCACGTTGTACGAGGATTCGTTAGGGACGCTGGACGAGGACAAGTCGCTCGACCCGTTCCGCCAAAGCCTCGCGACCAAGTACCAAGCGAAGATGAACGAGGAGGAGTTCGACGAATTCCTCAAAGCGAACAACCTGATCACCTATCGCCATCACTTGAAACGCTACCACGACGGTGTCGTGTGCGGCGAGTTTACTTTGTCTTGATCTTCGAGTAGGACGAGAACGTCTTGAGTTGCTCCAACAGCTCCTCATGCCAGTCCTCATCACCGAGGTTCTTGGCGACGTTGATCATGTCGAGCAACGAATCGATCTGCGTCGGCAGCACGCGGCGGCCGCTGCGGATGCGCTCGTCCTCGGGGTATTTCTTCTGCACATCGCGAAGCTTCGGCTCGCCGATCGCGTCCTTGAGCGAGGTCACTTTCACGCGATCCGTTTCGCAATAGTGGGAGAGCATGATATAGTCGAACTCGATGTCGGGGGCGATATGGCTCTTGTGACAGGTCGGGCAGACGAGCATCGGCACGTCATGGACGAGCACGCCGCCTTCCGAATAGATGCTCCGCATCACACAGACCATCGTCAATCCGCAGCAAAAGTCTTGTTTTTCCATGATGCTTTCCCCCCTGGCGCATTCGATAGCCGTTTTGAACTGGATACGCCTAAGCGTACCACAACCCCTCGCGTAACTCTACCGGGGGGTTTTGATTTTCAGCACGCGCAATGTGGCGTAATCGGGAATCTCCGTCCGGTAGCGATCGAGAAAGTCTCGTGCCAACGCTTCCGATTCCGCCTCCACTTCAAACTCGCCCCGCGTGATGATCTGCGTTCCGTCCTCGTTGAAAAAAGAGTCGGTGACTCGCCCGGTCGCCACGAACTCAGGTACCACCTGCATCAACTTGTGCAGATAGCCTTCGCCCTTGGCGAGTTGATCTTCTTCGTATTCGTTGTTGGCGAGCACTTTGGTGGTGATGAATTTCCGCAGCGGGTATTCGATCAACAGCGTATACAACATGCCATTTTGCCTCATTTCCCTCAGGTTTACACGGTCTGTCGGCCGCTTTCTCAACTTTCTTACATTATGTAGGCGTTCGGTCGGCGGTTCCTGTCTTACAGCTCTTGCGCCGGCACGACATTTTTGAACCCGAAGGTCGATTCTCGCTTCGGATCGTCCAGGCGCACAAACTCCATCTTGACCACCGACTTGACGTTCAAACAGTCGCTTTTGCCATTGGGGACGAGCAGGCGCACGGGGAAGCCTTTTCGCAGCGGTTCGCCGTTCTCCTGTTGGAAAAGAAGCAGGGCGTTGGTCAACTCTTCGCGCGGCAAAGTCGCTTGAAATTCGTCGCTAGCGTGAAAGATGACGTGCGTAGCTTCTTCCTTCACCCTTATTGTTTCGAGAACCGAAGAAATGGGAGTCGCTTTTCCCGAGAAGGTTGGTACAATGGGAGTAACGTCAACGGCAGGTCCTACTTTGCCTGCGAAAAAGTCGGAATCATGCAAATCGATGTCGCGTTCCACCAAACCGCGTACTTGTACGAGAAAAGGCCGCTCGGTCTGTTCTTGCTTCATAGATACTGTACACTCCCTCCGCAATTGCGTTTGAGGTGATTGTACCGCAAAGAAAGAAGGAAAGTCCATGCAACTTTGGAAACGCAACTTGTTCATCTTGTGGTTTGCTCAGTTTTCCGTGATGGCGGGGATGAGTATGATCATGCCGTTTCTGCCGCTCTACATCAAGAGCCTCGGCGTGACCGACCCGCAGGACTTGACCTTCTGGTCCGGCCTGGTGTTCTCAGGCACGTTTATGACCTCGGCGATCTTCGCCCCGATCTGGGGAGCGCTGTCCGACCGCACGGGGCGCAAAGTGATGCTGATTCGCAGTGCGGCCGGCATGTCGATCGTCATGGCGCTGATGGGGTTCTCCACACAGGTCGAGCACCTTTTCGCCTTGCGCATCATGATGGGGATCATCTCCGGCTTCGTGCCGGCGGCGATTTCGCTGATGGCGAGCAACACGCCGAAAGAGCATGTCGGGTATGCCTTGGGCACGCTGGCGACCGGCGGCGTGACCGGGCAGATCGTCGGTCCGCTGATCGGCGGGGTGTTGGCAAACTTCCTCGGCTTTCGCGAAGTGTTCTGGGTCACGGCGGCGATGCTGGTGATCGCGACGATCATCGTCGTGGTGTTCGTCAAGGAGGACTTTAAGAAGCCGGACAAAGCGGCTCTACTCGCGAAGAAGCGGGAAAAACGTTCGCTGTTCGCCGAATGGGGCAACTTGAAAAACGTCTGGCCGATGTTCATCGTGTCTTTTCTGATCACCTTCTCGCTGATGATGGTCGATCCGCTGATGTCGGTCTACATCTCGCAACTGGTCCCGAAAGCGGAAAATATCGCGCTGATCGCCGGGATCGTCACAGCCTGCACCGGTGTGGCCAACATCCTCTTTTCCCCGCGTTTGGGGCGGTTGGGGGATCGTTTGGGCTACAAGCGCATTCTGAACATCGCCCTGGTTGGGGCGGCGCTGATGTACCTGCCGCAAGCGTTCGTCACGGCGCCGTGGCAGTTGATGATCTGCCGCTTCGGGCTGGGGATCTGCCTCGGCGGTCTTCTGCCGCAAGCGAATTCGCTGATTCGCGAATTGGCGCCGACGGAAGTGCAGGGGCGCATCTACGGTTACTCGACTTCGTTTATGTTCTTCGGCAACCTGTTGGGGCCGAACGTCGGCGGCTTTATCGGCGGTCACTTCGGCATGTCGTTCCTGTTCTACGCCTCGGCGACGACGCTTCTGATCAACGCCGTGTGGGTCAAATTCTCGGTGCCGGATCGCTTGCAGGCGCAGCAGGAAAGTGTTGCCTAGAAACCGAACATACTATGGGAAGAGGAGGGGAGCATCATGCGCCGAATGATTGGCCTCAGTCTCTGCTTCGCCGTCGCTCTTGCCTTGAGCGGGTGCGGAACGGACTCCGCAAAGGAGCCGAATGCGGCTCACGAGCAAACCAAACAGACGCTGACGTTTGACGACTTGGCCGGTGCGACCCGCGTGGTCATGACCACCAAGGCCGAATCCGACCTGCCGAAAACGTGGCAGTATAAAGACGAGGAAGCGACGCAAAAAGCGCAGGCCCTCGTTCCCGTGCTGAAGGAAGGGAAACCGCTGGCCGCAGGGGAGAAGACCGCTCAGGGGGAAATGCCTGTCGTCATCTTCATCCTCGACGTGGACGGACAAAAAGCGGGGATCAACGTGTTCGAGAACCAGTTCGAATTCAACGGCAAGTGGTATGCGCTGGAGAAGGCCCCCGAGCGGACGTACGGCTCGGTGGAGCAACTGAAGAAGATTGAATAGGAAAAGACACCCTGTGGGGCATGAGAGCGTGCCGTGGCAGGGTGTCTTTTTTGTGAGGGAGGTTCGTTGCTAGCCTGTAGCCTGTAGCCTGTAGCCTGTAGCCTGTAGCCTGTGGCATGTGGCATGTGGCATGTGGCATGTGGCATGTGGCAT
>DASTWJ010000010.1:0-3995 GCA_035776695.1 Bacilli bacterium | reverse complement strand
CTCTCTCCGCTTCGCTCGACTTGCATGTATTAGGCACGCCGCCAGCGTTCGTCCTGAGCCAGGATCAAACTCTCAATAAAAGTTTGTATCATGACTCGAATCGATCTCGTTTCACTCGTTTAGTTTTCAAGGATCAATCGTCTTTCGTTGCATCGCAACGTAACAGGTCGTCTACTTCCGTGTCACCTGTCATCGCGGCGACAAGAGTTATCTTACCATGCTACGAATCGGCTCACAACTTCACTTTTTGCCAAAAATCGGCTTGTAGGAACAAAAAGCCGCATTTCTGCGGCTTAGGATTTAGATACTCGGTTTTTTGTTTTCATTCTCGGCCGCACGGTAGACCTCGAGGAACGGAACCTTTTTGTCCCGTGCCAGTTGAGCCACGTCGGCGTATTCGGGTGTGGCTTGTAGCACACGACCGTGCAAGCGACCGATCTTCATCCGTATGGGACCATAGGGTGTCTCGACTTTGCGGATCTCTCGCTGTAGGATTTTGCGCGTCCAGACGCTTTGCCGCACACCGAATGTGGTTGTCTCCGTCAACAGCAGTTCTTCGAGTTCTTCCGTGATCTCCGGCAAACATAAGACGGTGATCAGCGTACCGGGACGGCATTTCTTCATTTGAACGGCGGAGAAGTAGACATCGAGTGCGCCTCGTTCCAGCAAACGTTCCATGACGTAGCCAAGAGTTTCGGCTGTGCAGTCGTCGACTTGTGCTTCCAAGACGTGAACGGTCTCGCGTTCGGTCGCAGGCAGCTTGTCCCCCGTAACGGTGCCGAGCATAGCACGAATGACGTTCGGCGTTTCAAAATCCTTGGTTCCGGCTCCGTAGCCGATGTTCTCAACGGTGAACGATTCCAACGGGCCGAACTTAGTGGCGAGGGCACAGAGTACGCCCGCTCCCGTCGGAGTGGTCAACTCGCCTTGGACATGCGATTTGGCCAAGGGGATGCCTTTTAACAGTTCGGCGGTTGCAGGTGCCGGGATCGGGTACAAACCGTGTGCGATTCGGATTTTCCCATAGCCGGTCGGGACCGGGGAAGAGTGAATCTCATCTACACCGAGATCTTCGAGTCCCAGACAGATGCCGATCGTGTCGATGATCGAGTCCATCGCGCCGACTTCGTGGAAATGAACTTCCTCCGGATCGATCCCGTGGATCTTGCCTTCCGCTTGGGCAATCGCTTCGAAGATCGCGAGGCTGCGTGCCTTCACTCGCGCAGGGAGTTCGCTGTCACGGATCATGTTCAAGATCGTCGAGGCTTTGCGGTGCTCATGGTCATGTCCATGTTCGTGAGTATGGCTGTGTTCATGTCCATGTTGATGCTCGTAAGCATGGTTATGAGCTTGTCCATGTCGATGCTCGTGAGAATGGGTGTGTTCGTGTTCATGTTGATGCTCATGGGAATGGCTATGTTCCTGTTCGTCCCCGCCGTCATCCGCTAAGCGGATATGCAACTTTTTCGCCATGATCCCGCGCTTGTCCACCGCTTCGACCCAGAGGTCGAACTCGTCGATCGGCAATTTGCGCAGTTCTTCTTTTATGTAGGCCGGATCGGCGCCCAAGTCCATGAGCGCCGCCAGCAGCATGTCTCCGCTGATCCCGGAGACGCAATCCAAATACAAAGTTCTCATCCGTCTAGTTTCCCTCCAAAATCGCCTGTTGCACAATCGCCGCCGCATACGCCGCGCCGAACCCGTTGTCGATGTTGACGACGGTCACACCGGCCGCGCAGGAGGTCAGCATCGACAGCAACGGGGTCAGGCCCGAGAAATGTGCGCCATATCCCACGCTGGTCGGCACCGCGATCACCGGACGGCGCACCATCCCGCCGACGACGCTCGACAAGGCGCCTTCCATGCCGGCGACGACGATGACGACGCTCGCTTCCTGCAAACGCTCTCGCTGGGCCAACAGACGGTCGATGCCCGCTACCCCCACATCATAGATCCGATCGACGGTCGATCCCATCCACTCGGCTGTGAGAGCCGCTTCTTCCGCCACCGGCAAGTCGGCGGTACCGGCTGAGAGCACCGCCACTTTTCCCGGAAACAGCCGTTCGGTGTGCCCGGCGGTGATCATCCGGGCGAGCGAATGGTAGGTCGCTTCGGGCACCAGCTCTTTGACCAGTCGGTAGGTCGCTTCGTCGGTTCGCGTGACCATCGCGCGTCCGTGACGCTGGTAGAGTTTTTGAAAGATCGCTTGCACGTGTTCGGGAGCTTTGCCTTGCCCGAAGATGACTTCCGGGTAGCCGGTGCGCTTTTCCCTCGCGTAGTCGACTTTGCCAAATCCCAAGTCTTCAAATCCGCGAATTTCCGCTTCCGCCGCTTCCACGCTCAGTTCGCCTTGTTGCAGTCGGGTCAAGATGTGCTTGAGGTTCATGCTTGCTGCTTCAGGGTCTCGTTCATCGACCCGCTCCGGTAGCCTTGAAGGTCCAAGGTGACGTAGGTGAAGCCTTCTTCTTTCAGAATCGCCGTGATCTTGTCGGCGTATTCGATCGCTTTGGCGAATTCGTCGCGCGGTACTTCGACGCGAGCGATGGTGTCGTGGTGGCGGATGCGGATTTGTTTGAAGCCGAGGGCGCGGAGTTGGTCTTCACCGCGGTCGAGTTGGCCGACTTTGTCCAAGGTAATCAGGTTGCCATACGGGATGCGCGAGGACAAGCAGGCAAAT
The DNA here is from genome assembly GCA_035776695.1 of Bacilli bacterium. Lineage (GTDB taxonomy): Bacteria > Bacillota > Bacilli > Tumebacillales > Tumebacillaceae > Tumebacillus. The sequence goes on along the minus strand of DASTWJ010000010.1, from coordinate 1,318 downwards.
GACGGTTTATCCCAGTTCGGGATACCCATGTCGCGGGCGAGTTCGCGCAGTTCTTCTTTGTAAAGTTCGGCTTCTTGGAGCACGCTTCTGATCTCGTATTCTTTGGCCGCTTGCCGCCCGGGGCGGTAATCGCCAAGGTCATCCATGTTCGCGCCGTCGAGGACGTTGGGGATGGCCCGTTCTCGGGCCAGCGCTGTCAGGCTGGAGTAGAGTCCGGCCTTGCAGTGGTAGCAACGGTCGGGGTTGTTGGCGACGAATTTCGGGTTTTCCATTTCTTTGATCTCGATGATCTCGTGACGTACGCCGAATTGTTTCGCCAGGTCGATCGCTTCCTGAAGTTCCCGCTCGGGGAATGTCTCCGAGGCTGCGGTGACGGCCAGCACGCGGTCGCCGAGTACTTCTTTGGCACAGGCCAAGACGAAGGTGCTGTCGATCCCGGCGGAAAAAGCAACGATCGCTTGGTCCATTGTACGCAGTATGTCATAGAGTTTCTGTTTCTTTTCGGTCAGGTTCATGTGGTTGGCTCCCTCCCTGTTGTAGACATAAGACATTGTATCATATGCAAAAGTTGGGATGGGAAGAAATGTTCAGGTGGGCTATACTAGGGGAGGAGGTGAGGAAGATGGCTTTGAGTCGTCAAACGGTTTATGATTTGGAAGAGGTTTATGATGTCGTCGCGGAGTTGGATGAGGAGCAGGTGGACAAGATGTTCACGAAGTTGCAGCCGATTTTGCGAGATGTTGTGGGGAAAAATAAGTATGGGAAAGATGAGATCGATGATCGGTTGGTCGAGCTGTTTGTTGCGGCGGCGAAGCAGGCCGGTGTGGAAGAGAAGTGGGCAAAAGGGTATCTGTTTTATGTGTATTTTGATGATGAAGAAGAGTAGGAGGTCTGGCCTTTGGGCTAGACCTTTTTTGTTGCTTCAGGTGCCTAGTAGGCGCGTCCGGGAAGGTATATCCTCCGGGCTCGGGAGAACTCGAATCCCTCTGATTGTATGAAGGGCGGTCGGGATTCTCGTTCTGATCTCGCCGCTACGGATATACCTTCCCTCCCGCTTACTTGGGTGCAGGGAGTGGATCGGTCGCTGCTTTGTTTGGGGATCGTAAAAAAGACCCGATCTGTAGGATCAGGTCTGGTCTGGCGGAGGGATATGTGAACGTAAAAAAACGCCTAGCGGCGACCTACTCTCCCGGGACCCTGCGGTCCAAGTACCATCGGCCCTGATGAGCTTAACTTCCGTGTTCGGGATGGGAACGGGTGTGACCTCATCGGCATTGCCACTAGACGTTTGTATGGTGCGACCGATAGGAATCGAACC
>DASTWJ010000009.1:0-34063 GCA_035776695.1 Bacilli bacterium | reverse complement strand
ACTGCTTGCCGAAATCACGGAACCGTATGTGAAAATTCACCTTGATGTCCGCTTTCGCATACCGCTTCGACCAGTTGTACTTTTCAAATTCCGGCACCGTCCAGAACTTCTTGCGCACCGTCAGCGACCAGTGAAACAAGTCGCGCTCAAACTCCTCCTGCGTCCTGTTGATCAATTGCTCGTACTTCTTGTTCAACTGCTGTTCGATCGACCGCTCCAACTTTTGCTGTTGCTTGAGGTCGGTCACATAGTTAATGCCGCTGGGAATCGACACCACCTCCGCCTCCGCGTTGACATTCACGCGGATGATCGGCCGCTTGCCGGAGATGTCGATGTTCACATCGACCGGATACTGCTTGACCAAACGCAACGACACGCGATAATCAGGCGCCTCCGGGTCCTTGTACGTCAGATACATCAGGTTCGCTTTGGAAAACGGGCGGGCCCCCAATACCAACCGCGTCTCCTCACCGCTGAGCGTCCCCTTCATCTTGCCGTTGACAAACACGGCCGACCCGATCAGTTGCGTGTTGTTTTTCCCGTTCCTCATGTCGACTTGCCCGGGCAGGTAATTGTCTTCATCCCCCCCCGATTCCTTGCGCTTGCCCTTCTTCGTCGTCGCATAGATCCCGAGAAACGCATCCGACTTAGTCTCCGTGCTCTGAAACAGACGTTGCAGCGTGGCGTCAGGCACCAGCCCCGACTCCGCCCAGCGAGAGGACATAAAGTCATAATACTTATGCGGTCGCGTCTCCAGACTCGGGTCGTTGTTGCGAATAAACTCCGACGCATCCTCCTTTGAGACGATCACGTTCATCTCGCGGCGAATCTCCCGGTCGCGAATCGCCGCCGAGATCTCCCGCCAGAACTGGCCGGTCCGCGCCAATTCCTCCGACACGATCAGCACTTTGGCATGCGCAAACGAGATCTCGCGGGCCAGTGTCGCGTTGGCCAAGTCGCGCGCCGTCAGAAAGTCGGGGGCGGGAAACGTCAGGATAGCAGACGCCTTCTCCTTCCCCTTGCCTCCCGTGTTCGGCAAACCGACGGGCGGGTTGGCGATCTGATACGTCACCTTCACCTGATCTTTTTCCTTCCCCTTGTCCAACCCGACGGCGACGATAAACGCATGCTCCTCGATCTCCGTGCGATCCCAACAGCCGCTCAGGACGACCGTGCAGAACATCACCAACACCACGCACATCCACTTGCGCCTCATGAAGCGGTCGCCTCCTTCTTCCGAAAGCGCGACACCCCCCACAAGAGCACGGGCAACAGAGGCAGGAAGATCGAGACGAACCTCAACAGATACTTATCTCGCAACCACACATCGGCGTACATCGAATTCTCCGGGATCATTCCCAGCATGAACGTCAGGGCGGTCAACGGCAACAACAGCGGCTCAAACTCGCGCAACTTGAACAGATAGCCGAACGACATGGCCGTCACATACAGATAGATCGAATAGCGCACGATCGTCGACATGACCCAAAAGGCAAGAAAGATCGCCTCCATGTTCATCAGGGAGCGACCCAACTGCACCACCCGCGTCAACTGGTGAAACGGATAGACCATCGTCAGCACCGTGTGATAGTCGAACACCAAGATATAGACCATCATGAACACCACTTGGATCACCATCGTGATGACCAGCCCGATCAGGCTGGCTTTTTTATAATCCTTGCCCGTGCGCACATACAGGAAAAACACGGGGAAGACCAGCAGGTCGCCATAGACCGAATTGTACAGCAGTCCCGCTTTGGCTAAGTCCCACACGCCAGGCCCCAGCAACGGGAACAGGAAGGAGAACTCAAAGTGCTGCCCCCACGCGAGGAAGACCAGCACGATCAGCGCGATCGAGATGTAGGGCAGAATCAACCACGCCGTGCGCCCGATATTCTCCAGCCCGCGGTTGGCAACGAAGAAGATCGCCCCGACCAAGATCAGGTAGATCACATAGACCGGCGTTTTCGGAAAATACAACGTGCCGAGGATGTCCACATAGGAGCGGGTATCGAGCACCGTCGCCGTTAACGCCACCAGAAAGATCGCAAACGCGACCAAAAATCCGAGATACCGCCCGAGCAACTTGTAGACCAGCTCGATCAAGCCCAACTCGTATTTGTTCAACAGGTGAATCAGAAGGAGAAGCGGTCCGACGATGATCAACCCGGACAGGATCGGCAGCATCCATGCCGCCGTCATCCCTTGTTTCAGCAATAGATTGGGCGTCATGTCGCTCATCTTCGTGCCGACCGTCAGCATCGCCAAGCCGATCAACTCCCGCGTCCCGATCTTACCGTCCGTCGGTTTGATCATGGTCGAGAACCCCCTTTCGGCTTTTTCATGCGCACCTGATCCTCCGTTTGCATGTAAAAGGGCCGCAGCCACTTCTTCCAGACGGGCGGCCGGAAGATCATGTCTTTGGACGAGCGGTAATGCGGAGCCAACGGGGCGAGAAACGGCACGCCGAACGACTTGATCGACACCAGATAGGCGATCGCCATCGCCAGCGTCGCCGTGATGCCGTACAACCCGATAAACGAAGCGGCGATCAGGAACACAAACCTCGTCATCCGAATCATCAGCGAGAAGCTCATATCGGGGATCGCGAACGACGACAGCCCCGTGATCGCCACGACGATGACCAAGATCGGCGAGATGATGTTCGCCTCCACCGCCGCCTGCCCGAGAATCAGCGCCCCGACGATCCCGATCGTCGGCCCGATCGGCGACGGCACGCGCACCCCCGCCTCACGCAGGATCTCAAACGACACCTCCATGATCAACACTTCCACCACCGCCGGAAACGGCACGATCTCCCGCGTCGCCGCAATCGCCAGCGTCAAGTCGGTCGGGATCATCTCCGTATGGTAGTTGGTCGCCGCGATGTAGATCGAAGGCGTCAACATCGCGATGAAAAACGAGATCAACCGGATGACCCGCAAAAAGTTGCCGTACGCCCAGCGCTGGTAACTGTCCTCCGCCGTCTGGAAAAACGCCCAGAACGTCACCGGCGCCACCAACGCGGCGGGTGAGCTCTCCATCAGAAGCACCACATGCCCTTCCATCAAATAAACGGCGGCTCGATCGGGGCGTTCCGTATACAAGATGGTCGGCACCAGCGAATAAGGTCGCTCCTCCAGATGTTGCTCCAAAGTCGCCAACCCTTGCAACTTGTCCACCTTGATCTGCTTGACCCGGTCTTTGACCTGTTGCACCAGCTCGTCGTTGGCGATGTTTTTCACATACATCACCGTCACGTCACTGATCGCCCTTTCTCCAAGCCGAATCGTCTCCGTAATCAGGTTCTCATCGCGCACCTGCTTGCGAATGAGGCTGCGATTGACCTTGCCCGATTCGGTAAACCCTTCGTGCGGGCCTTTCAAGACGCCTTCGTTCTGCGGCTTCTCGATCGCGCGCGACGGCGTCTTGGCGGTCGACATCATCACCACTTCCTCAAAGCCGTCCACCACCAACACGGCAAACCCTTGGCAGATCATCTCAACCGGATCTTTAAAATGGTGCGCCTCGCTGAGATTCTGTATATGTACCAGATTACGAATCGCCTCTCCACACGAGACCCCTTCCGGAAACGTCACATCCATCTCCCCGAGCGGGGTGAGAATAAAGCGCTCGATCGTATCCTCATTGACCATACTCTCCAGAAACACAAGCGCCGCTTCCCGCCTTAAGGAACGGACGTACAGCCTGCGCACGATGAAATCTTCGTTCAGCGGGTACGAAAAGATCTGCTGGAACTTCTCCAAGTTCTCTTGCAGACCGGAACCGACCTCCTCCGACTGCTCCTGCCTCATGGTCAGTTGTTCCGTCCGGCGAGGTGCTTCGCCCCGCTTCTGTTTCTTCTCTTTACGAAAAAAAGAAAACGGGCCCATTCACATCAACTCCTGACCATTTGTCTTGTCAGTAGTGTGTCCTCGCCCGTTTTCTGTATTCTGGATCCGATGGAAAGCCTTGTCTAGCCGCGCTTGTTGCCGCCTCGTTTGCCTTTGTTCGGCGACGCGCTCTTGGCTTTTTGCTTGCTCTTGCCCTTCTTGCCCGCCGCCTGACCGTTCGGCACGGTGCGCCCCGGTCGCTTGGTGAAGATCTTGCCTTGGTCGATGCCTTTGGACAGGATCTTGATCCCCAGCGCCTTTTCAAACTTCTGGAGGATGAACTTCTCGTCCGGCGTGACGATCGACACCGACACCCCCGACTGCGTGCCGCGACCCGTCCGTCCGGCCCGATGCACATAATGCTCCGCATCGGGTGCCGGGTCGTAATGAAACACATGCGTCACGTTCTCCACATCCAGCCCCCGCGCTCCGAGGTCGGTGGTCAGAAGCAGTTGGAACTTGCCTTCGCGAAACCCGTTCATCGCCTGTTCCCGCTGGATCTTCGCCGCCTCGCCGTGCATGCCTTCCGCCGACAGCCCGAGATCGCGCAGCTTGTGCACCAGCCACCACACGCGGTCGGGGTCGCTGACGAACACGATGCCGCGCTCTGTGTCATACGCCCGCACCAAGCGGCGCAGCGTATCCGGCTTGTCCTCCTTGCCCGTGCCGAACCAGACGTGCTCGATCCGACCGAGCATCGAACCGCCTTCCGCCTCGATCAGTACAGGGTGCTGCATCCATTTGAGCGCGAACTTCTTCGCCTCCTCCGACATCGTCGCGGAAAAGAACAGCAACTGGCGGTCGCGCAGCGTCGACGAGATGATCTTCTCCACATCGCCGGCAAAGCCCAACGAGATCATCTGATCCACCTCGTCGACGGTGATCGACTTCACCTCATGCACTTTCAGTTTGCGCTTGGCGATCAGCTCCGCGACGCGACCCGGCGTGCCGACGAGCACGTGCGGCTTGTCTTTCTTCAACCGCTCGATCTGCCGCTCCACATTCGCCCCGCCAAGCAGGGCCAGCGAGCGAATCTCGCCGCCCGCGCCGTACTCCTTGAACGTCGCATCGAGCTGCGAAGCCAATTCCCGCGTCGGGGCGAGGATCAGCACTTGCGGGTCTTTCTTCTGCGGGTCGACCTTCGCCAACTGAGGCAGCAGAAAAGCCAGCGTCTTGCCCGAACCGGTGCGCGACTGGGCGACGAGATCGCGTCCCTCCGCCACAACGGGGATCGCCTTTTCCTGCACCGGCGTCGGCGACGCGATGCCCGTTTTTTGCAACGCCGCCAGCAGGTAATCGGGCAGCTTGTATGTATCAAAAGAAGTCGTTTCCGTTGTCATCCTGACACTCCCTCAACCAAACGGTTCAGTCACTTTTTTCTTATCATACCACATTTGTGAAAAAGACACGGAGTGCTCCCTCCGTGCCTCTCACTTGCGATAGGTGATCGCCTGTTTTCCCATCTGCACAAAGCTTTGCACAAACGTCTGTCGGTTCACCCGCCTGACCTGCCCGACCAACGGATCGGCCAGCACGATCGACTGCGGATCATAACCGACCACCAACACCGCATGTTCGCTAAAAGTGGCCCTGACCGTCCCCGTCGGGCTCTGCCACGACACCCAGTTCGAGCGCGGGGCAAAGCTCGTCGTCGTCCAGACCACCACGGCGCGGCCGTCCGCGATCGAATTCAGCACGCCGTCAAACGAACCGCCGGACAGATCGACGACCCGCCCCGGCAGATGACGAGCGGCGAGCGCCGCCAGCGGGCCGTGATCCACCCCGTACCCGCGGTTGCGCCCGGTCACGTCGCCGACGAAACCGCGATTCGGATCGCCCCACGACACCGTGCGTCCATTGGCATCCCGACGCTCGGGCGTCGGGTCCTTCGCAAGTTGCCGGGCCAATTGCAGCTTGCTCACCGGCTTGCCCGCCTGCGCGAGCATCATCGCCAGCGACGTCACCTCACAGCCGTTGTACAACTCCGACTTCTGACTGAGGGGCGTCACTTGCACCTGCGCTTGAGGCGGGCGGGGTGTCGAAGCGATCCGACCGTGCGGATCGGCTGGCTTGTCCGGATGCGAACGAGGCGGGGGCGTCAACTCCGGCACGACCGGCCAAAAAGGCGGCACTTGAGAAGAGGCAGCGTGGGCGACTTGTACCGTACCGACTTCCACCACCCCCACCGCCGTTGCGCCCAAACACAAACTTAGACACGTCAGCAGTTTAAATGCCCTGCCACACCCGTGACTCCGACGACGATCTGGCCTCATACGACGACCAGGCATCAAACGACGAGCACCAGGTAAGCTCTCGGCCATGAGCGGACGACTCCTTTCCCCTAGACGTGAGATCGTCAGGCGGGCCACACCGCATATGCTCGTTGCCTATCCGCTCACTTGCGCTACTTCTGCCCGCCCTCGACCTCGGCGATCCGCACCAGCAACTGTTGCGCCTCCTCCTGCAACGACGAGTCATACCCTTCCGTCAACACCGCCTCCAACAACCCCCGCGCCGCATCAAACTGCCCTTGCTCCGCCATCAAGGCGGCCATCGTCACTTGAGCCCGCCCGTACTGCGGATGAAGCAAAATCGCCTGTCGCAGCGACTCAACCGCCTCATCGAACAGCTCAAACTGCGCATAAAACACCCCGAGGTTGTAGAACGTGCGCGCGTGCGGATGTTGGCGCAGCAACGCCGTGATCGCACTATGTACCGTTTCCCATTCCTCCGCCTGCCATGCGACCTGCTGCACCTGTGCCAACAACAGGAAATTGTCCGGGTCCTTTTCTCTCCCTTGCTCCAACAGGGCCAACGCGCCCTGCACATCGCCTGCCTCCAACGCCTCCTCCGCCAACCGCGCCTCCTGCGGCAGCAGCGACAACACCGCCTCCTGACTGTCGGCCATCGACGCGATCAACGGGAACGGCGGCAGGTAATCGGTTTCAAACACACTCGCCTTGTACCCGAGGTTGTCCCCCACCGGGTCGGCCAGCTTCTTCACCACCTGCGAGAACGGCATCAGACCGACCGTCCCGCCGCTCGTAATCATATCGGGGAACGCCTGCACCGTGCGCAACGGCGGGTGCAACATCCACTTCGCCCCGCGATGGCGCACCAGCCACTCGCCCCAGTACGCGCCGAGGAAATAGTACAACGCCTCGCTGTCCGGCATCCGGTTCTCGTTGATCAACTCGGCAAACCGTTCATAATCCGCATCCTGCAACCCTTCCTTCACCTGCGCTCCGTCAAACAACTCGCGCACATCAGGCGCGATCAGATGGCGGTTGAGAAAAGCATCCAGATGCGTCGGGTCCTCATCCTCCACCGACAGCCGTGCCCCGTACACCTCATGCGCCGCCTGCGCAAACACCTCCGCCGCCTGTTGCAACGCCTCCGCCTCGATTCGCCAGCCGGTCAGCGGCTGAAACTTCTCCCGCACCGCCTCCAACTGCTCGATCAACTTGCGCGTCTTCGTCGGCAGCTCCGCCGTCAACGGCACGGGCGGTTGATAGAATTCCTTGACCTGCTCCGACTCTACGCGTACATAGTTCGATGAAAATGCCACAACCATCGACCCCTTTCCATAATAAAATCACGAATCCGAACAACGATTTATTTATCATTCCCGAAAAAAATTTACAAAAAACCTCTTCCAATTCTGAAATTAGTCGTTATACTAGAAACTGTAATAATAATTTGATAGTTTACAAAGAATAGAGGAGGATCATCCACATGAAAAAATTCACCTTCACCACCCGCGTGACAGCAGCCGCATTGGCTGTGTCCGCTCTGGCCTTCTTCAACACCACCGGCGCATCCGCTGCGTCGCAAACGATTTCGCTCAGCGTGTCCCAAGTGACCGCGTCCAACTTCTACCTGAACTTGGACTGGGGCGGCGTATCCGGCGCGACCCACTACAAAGTTCGCACCGCAAACGACCCGGGCATCTCCACGTCCGACCTCGTGTGGGCAGACGTGACCTCCAGCTCCCTGCACAAGCAGATGAGCTCGTCCGTCGGCTACCGTTACTTCAAGATCTACGCGTATGACAGCGCGGGCACCCTGCTCGCTTACTCCAACATCGTCGGCGCGGCGAAGTACCCGTCCGGCCTCGTGGTTAAAATGAAGAAAGACTCGGCGCTGACCAACTCCTACCCGTACTCCACGTCGGCGAACTACCAGAAGCCGAAGTGGTTCATCACCTTGAACTCGACCGTCAAGTCTTCCTACTGCGCAGCCAACTTCCAGATCGGCGAATTCATCACCGAGAGCACCATCACCTCGGGCATCGTCGACCCGCTGATGGTTCAACACGTACAAGCGGCGCGCAACCGCTACGGCGTGATGCCGATCAACTCCGGCTTCCGCACCCCGTCGCACAACGCGGCGATCGGCGGCGCGACCTTCTCCCGTCACATGTACGGCGATGCGGTCGACATCCCGGCGAGCTCCTCGTCCGCGTACAACTCGCTCAACAACGTGTTCGCACCGGAATACCCGTCCTACGTGGAACCGTACTCCCAAGGCGGCTACAACCACTGGCACGGCGACTGGCGCAACGAGAACAAAGGCTACACCAACTACTAAGCCACTCGGCAAAAAGAGCACTGCTAGGTACCGTACCGGCAGTGCTCTTTTTTACGATCTGCGAACCGGACTTCTCGCCAACCAAACATACAGCCCGTAAAACAGCCAATACGTCAGGAAATACAACCCCGCCGTTTTATAGATATTCCACCCGTTGTGGTAATCGAGCACGCCCGTATAGTGCTCCACCAGATGCTCGAGGATGCATACCCCCAGCACCCAAAGCAGCGAATACAGCAACTTACGCCCCCATTCGTCGGGCATATAAGTCACATACAACACGATCAACGCCGGGAAAAAGAGCAGGTCATAGACAATCGAAGTCTCAAACACTTTTGGCAAGAAACGCGTATGATGATCCCAATACCCCAACGAAATGCCGATCGTATTGCTCAACACGGAGTAAAAGTCGGCCGAGATCGCCAACGCATACAAGGCACGGAGAGACTCCCGACCTTTGACCCCTGTCCAGATTAACAACCCGACACTCAGAAGAGAAAAAAAGACCAACACGACCAGATCGAACTTCATAACACAACCTTCCTTCCTTGAGAAGGCTCTCCTACAGTACTATTGACCCGAGAGTAGGAAAATATCCCCATGATTCCTTTCTCAAAAAAGGTTCGCTGTGACGAGCTCCTTCGCTACCGTTGCCCCTTGTTCCGTTCAATCTCCTCCACCAATTCGCTCAACTCCGCCCACCGTTCCAGCGTCTGATCCAGTTCGGACTGCAAACGGTCCTGCTCTTCCGTCAGCTTTTGCAAATGGGTGTAATCGGTACCACCTTTCGCCAACTCCGCCCCGACCTGCTCCAACTTGCCTTCAAGCTCGGCGATGCGGTCTTCGATCGACTCCCACTCGCGCTGTTCCTTATAGGACAGCTTGCGGGGGCGGTTGTCGCTCGACTTGGTCGGGGCGACTGCGCCGTCACCCGGTTCGTCGGCGCGTTTGGCCGCTTCCTTGTCGCGCTGCGCTTTCTCCTGCTGGTCGAGCAGGGCGAGGTCGCGCTTGCGCTGCTCTTGGTATTCCGAGTACATACCGAGGAACTCCGCGATCTTGCCATCCCCCTCAAACGCGATCAGCCGATCCACCGCGCGGTCGAGGAAGTAGCGGTCATGGGACACCGTGATCACCGCGCCGTCAAACTGGTCGAGGTAATCCTCCAGAATCGTGAGGGTCTGGATGTCCAAGTCGTTCGTCGGCTCATCGAGCAGGAGCACGTTGGGCTCGCCCATCAGGATGCGGAGCAGGTACAAGCGTCGCTTCTCGCCGCCCGACAGCTTGCCGATCGGCGTCCACTGTTGCTCCGGCGGGAACAGAAAGCGCTCCAGCATCTGGCTCGCCGAGATCCGCTCGCCGTCCGTCGTCGAGATGTAGTGCGCTACATCGCGGATGTACTCGATCACTCGCTGCTCGGGGTCGAGCTCGATGCTCTCCTGCGTATAGTAGGCGAGGTTGACCGTCGTGCCCGTCTCCACCGTACCGCTGTCCGGCTCGATGCGTCCGGCGATCATGTTCAGGAGCGTCGACTTGCCCGCGCCGTTGACCCCGACGATGCCGATGCGGTCGCGAGGACCGACGAGGTAGGAGAAGTGGTCGATCAAGGTGCGATCTCCGTAGCTTTTCGTGACGTCTTGCAGTTCGAGCACCTTTTTGCCGAGGCGTTGCGACCCGATGGCGATGTCCATCTTGGCCGCCTTTCGCTCTACCTTCTGGTCGCGCAGCGTCTCGACGAACTCGACGCGTGCCTTTTGCTTCGTCGTGCGGGCGCGGGCACCGCGTTGGAGCCATGCCAACTCGCGGCGCAGCAGGTTCTGACGCTTCTCTTCGCTGTGCGCTTCGCTGGCTTCACGCTCCGATTTCAGCGTGAGGAACGTCTCGTAGTTACCGGCGTAAGAGTACAGCGAGCCGCGGTCGAGCTCGACGATGCGGTTGACCACGCGGTCGAGGAAGTAGCGGTCGTGGGTGATCAGAAGCAGGGCGGACTTGCTTTTCGCGAGGTAGCCTTCGAGCCACTCGACCGTTTCGTTGTCGATGTGGTTGGTGGGCTCGTCGAGGATCAGCAGGTCACAGGGGCGGATCAGGGCGCGGGCCATGGCGACGCGCTTCTTCTGCCCGCCGGAGAGCCGATCGACGATCGCGTCGTAGTCGGTGATGCCAAGGCGGTTGAGGATGTTCTTCGCACTTGCTTCCAGCTCCCAGGCATTGGACGCGTCCATGCGCTGCTGGAGCGAGAGCAGGCGTTCCTGCAAGCGGGTGTCCTCCGGCTGCTTGGCGATCTCGGCGAGGGCCTGCTCGTACTCATAGAGGAGGCGCAGTTCGGGGGCGGCGCCTTGGAACACCGATTGGAGCACCGTTAAGCCTTCCTCGAACTCCGGGTTTTGCGGCAGAAACTCCACCCGCACCCCGCCGCCGAACACCACCTCGCCCCTATCCGGCTGCACCTGCCCCGCGATCACGCGCAAGAGCGTCGACTTGCCCGTGCCGTTGACGCCGATCAAGCCGATGCGTTCCCCCTGCTCAATCCCGAGCGTCAGGTGCTGAAACAGCACCTTTTCCCCATACGTCTTGCCTACGTTGTGAATGGAAACGAGATTCATCTATCATCAAACCTTTGCTGGTAAAGTATTGGTGGAAAGTAAATCTAGTGTAACACGAAAAACCCACTTCCGTGGTGGGAAGTGGGTTTTTGAAAAGAGCAAGGTAAATTGATTAGATCATTGATGAGTACGAATTAGTCGGTTGAGGAGGCATTTCACCAGCTTGATTGCTTGAGTTCGGAACAACCAAAGTAACCAACAATGCCAAAACCGCAATACCACCCAATACCCATTTTTTCATTGAAGTGTCATCTCCCTTTTCCAAACTTATAACTTCTTACGATTTAGTTCGATTGCTTTGCGGTAGAACTCAATGGAACGAGGATCATTTCGTTCGTAAAGAATCTCTGCTAATTCAACGGCCACATTATATGCCTCAATTACAACGTTATGCTTTTCATAGATCTTTAGAGATTCTTCTAGTCGTTCCAAGTATCCCTCAAAATCATGTTCAGCCAATCTCAACCACCCTTGCAAGTGAAAGGCTTTTGCACGCTTTTGATACGTATTGACCTCTACCTCATCCACAATCGAGATTACTTGCTGAATATATTCTGTAGCCTTACTGATTTCCCTCTCTAAGTAAGAAAGTTCTGCGAGATGTAACAGCGAAGTGCACATATAGATCTTTTCATTTAATAGGTCATATACTTTAACCGCTCGTTGAAAATGAAAGACAGCTTGAGGCGTATCACCACGATTTTGCAAGAGCTCGCCAAAATTGTTATGAATAATACCAACGTCAAGCAAGAAACCGTTGTCCTGGGCTTCTTTTAACAGAGATAAGAAAATCTTTTCCGATTGATGGGCTTCACCGAGACGCTCGAGAACGGTCGCTTTGATAAGTGTCGAGCGAAGACGCCACAGGTATTTTGACAGCTCCGAAGACAACTTCTCAGCTTTTTCGGCAAATCGCAAGGCGGTTCGCGTGTTATTCATCAAATAGTGACACTTGGATAGATTAAAGAAAATCTTGAGTTTCGTGTCCTCGTTACCCTCTATACTAATGAATTCATCATCGGCACGTGAGTAACAATCGTAAGCCGCGACCATATCTCCTTTAATCTGGTAGGCGTGCCCCAGTTCGCATAGAAAAACCGCTTTTGTAGCGGAGTCTTTTGTTAACCCCTCCTCCATGACCATTTCGACAATTTGGATCACTGCATCATAATCTTGTGTAATGATTAACAAAGAACATTGAAAAAGAAGTGTTTCCGTGTGCAGTTCTTCATATTGAAATTCTCTACATTTCTCGATGACATGTTCGACTAATTCAAATGCCTTTTCAATGTTTCCAGCGGTTTTCGCATCCCTCGCCCACTGCAACGTCTCCGTCAACTCATCCAGCAAAGCATCGGTCGACTCAATCCGTTCAATCGTCACCCCCAACCGATCCGCCATCTGCCGGAGCAGATCCCGCTTGATATACGTCTTCCCATTCTCCACCTTGCTCAACTGACTGACGGAGCAGATTCCCTCAGCCAGTTCATCCTGCGTTAAGCCCTTTAACAATCTATATTTGCGAAGATTCTCGCCTATGATGCGGTTTCTTTCATCGACATCTATTGCGACCACTCGTATTCACCTCGATGTACACTTGATCTCCTCTACAAATTATAACTTTTTTCTGAAAAGCTGTGTATACATAAAAAGCATGATTTCCCCTCTCCATTAAAGTTAGTTTTTCGAAAGTTCCACAAGATTCACTAATGCTGGAAAGTTCCCCCTCTCATCTGCAATCATTTGGTACTTCTTGACACAATATATAACGATATGCTTATATATGGATATACAAATCAAACACTCCCCCGAAAGGAACGTGATCCACATGAGAATGCACGTCGCCATCAACGTGAAAGACCTGAACGCCTCCCTCGATTTCTATAAAAAGCTGTTCAACGCCGAACCGGCCAAAGTCAAGTCCGACTACGCCAAGTTCGAACTGACCGAACCGGCGCTCCACTTCTCGCTCAACGTCCGCCCCTACGACACACAGCGCGGCGTCCTCAACCACTTCGGCCTGCAAGTCGCCGACACCGAAGCGGTGCTCGCGACCAAACAACGCCTGCAAGCGGCCGGCCTCGTCGCCCTCGACGAAATGAACACCACCTGCTGCTACGCCGTGCAGGACAAAATCTGGGTCCGCGACCCCGAAGGCAACGCCTGGGAGATCTTCTACACCAAGGAAGATGCCGAATTCGAATCGGCCGACGCCGCCGACGATCGCCCGGACGTCTGCTGCCTGCCGACCGACGCCCCCGATCTGATCACCCTCGACTAACCGACAAGCCCCGCCACTGCGCGGGGCCTTCTTTTTGACACCTCACATAAAAACATGCTTATATAGACATGAGGTGATATCCATGACAGAACCGCAACAACAAGCTCAACCGCTCGATCTCGACCAACTGGTCGACTGCTACAAAGCCCTCGGCGACAAGACGCGCTTGAAGATCCTCGCCCTGCTTTGCTGCGAAGAACTCTGCGTCTGCGAACTCGTGCCGATTCTCGGTATGACACAGCCCGCCGTGTCACAACATATGCGCAAACTCAAACAAGCCAAACTGGTCAAAGAACGGCGCGAAGGCCAATGGGTCTACTACTCCCTCGACGGCACCGCCTACCCGTTCCTGCAAGCGACCCTCGCCGTGCTGCCCAACCTGCAGCACGAGATCGAAAACCTGAAAGCACAAGGGCTGAAAGTCATCAACTGCTGCAACTAAATCACCCCGTGCCTCGAATCGCTCGGAATCACCCGAGCCAGTCCGAACTCATTAAGGAGTGTACCTTTTACCTATGACTACCGTGGCCCTCATGGCCTTTGCCGTATTTGCTCTTACACTCGTCTTGGTCATCTGGCAGCCGAAGGGACTCTCCATCGGCTGGTCCGCGACGGGCGGGGCTTTGCTCGCACTTGCCCTCGGCGTCGTCTCCTTCACCGATGTCGCCACCGTGACGGGGATCGTCTGGAATGCCACGCTGGCATTTGTCGCCATCATCCTGATCTCGCTGATTCTCGACGCGATCGGCTTTTTCGAGTGGGCCGCCTTACATATGGCGCGACTCGCCCGCGGAGACGGACGCCGGATGTTCCTCTCGATCATCGTGCTCGGCGCGGTCGTCGCCGCCTTTTTCGCCAACGACGGCGCTGCCCTGATCCTGACACCGATCGTGCTGGCCCAAGTCCGCGCCCTGAAATTTGAGGACAAGATGATCCTGCCCTTCATCATGGCGTCCGGCTTCATCGCCGACACCACCTCGTTGCCGCTGGTGATCTCCAACCTCGTCAACATCGTGTCGGCCGACTACTTCGGCATCGGGTTCGTCGAATACGCCTCCCGCATGATCATCCCGAACCTGTTCTCGCTGCTGGCTTCGATCACCGTGCTCTATCTGTTCTTCCGCAACAGCATCCCGAAGCGCTACGACCTGAGCCAACTCAAAGCGCCGCAGGAAGCGATCAAGGACAAGCGACTCTTCAAACTGTCGTGGGTCATTCTCGGCGTGCTGCTGATCGGCTTCCTCCTCAGCGAAACGTTTGCCATCCCCGTTTCATTTATCGTCGGAGCCGCCGCGCTTCTGTTCCTGCTCGTCGCCCAAGGCTCGCAAGCCGTTCAACCAAAACAAATCCTGCGCGACACCCCGTGGGCGGTCGTCATCTTCTCGATCGGGATGTACGTCGTCGTCTACGGGTTGAAAAATGCCGGCCTGACCGACCTGCTCGGCGACTTCATCCAACGCGCCGCCGACCAAGGACTCCTCAGCGCCACCGTCGGCATGGGCTTTCTCGCCGCACTGCTCTCTTCAATCATGAACAACATGCCGACCGTGATGATCGACGCCTTGGCGATTCACGGCACCTCCACCACCGGACTGGTGCGCGAAGCCTTGATCTACGCCAACGTCATCGGCTCCGACCTTGGCCCGAAGATCACGCCGATCGGCTCGCTGGCGACCCTGCTCTGGCTCCACGTCCTGTCCAAAAAGGGCGTCACCATCTCTTGGGGCACCTACTTCCGCATCGGCATCCTGCTGACGATCCCGACGCTGTTGATCACGCTGCTCGGCCTGTATCTCTGGCTCACCCTACTCTCGTAACCAGCAGGAGGCAACCGATATGACCGCAACCGACAGCCACAACCACAACACCGACAAACCGCTGATCTACTTCCTCTGCACCGGCAACTCCTGCCGCTCGCAAATCGCCGAAGGATTCGCCAAACACTACGGCGGCGACCGCTACGACGTCCGCTCCGCCGGCATCGAAACGCACGGCCTCAACCCGCGCGCCGTCCAAGCGATGGAGGAGATCGGCATCGACATCTCCGCCCAAACGTCCGACCTGATCGCCCCCGACCTGCTCAACCGCGCCACCTACGTGATCACCCTCTGCGGCGACGCCGACGACAAATGCCCGCTGACCCCGTCGCACGTCACGCGCCTGCACTGGGGCTTCGAAGACCCGGCCAAAGCGACCGGCACACCGGAGGAAGTCTGGGCCAAGTTCCAAGAAGTCCGCGACGCCATCGGTAAGAAAATCCACTCGTTTTTATAAAAAATTCCGTTGACACTGACCCACGGGTCAGTGTAACATATGTCGAGTAATGACTGACCCGTCAGTCACCACGACACGGAATTGGAAAGAAGAGGTGGACTCACATGGAAGATAAACGCAAAAGAACATTTGTCATCACCGGGTTGCTGCTCGGTCTATTTTTCTCCTCTCTCGACCAGACGGTCGTCGGCACCGCGATGCCGACCATCGTCGGGAAGCTCGGCAACATCGAACTGCTGACGTGGATCACCACAGCCTATCTGCTGTCCTCGACCACCGTCGTGCCGATCGCCGGCAAGCTGGCCGACCTGTTCGGCCGCCGCACCCTGTACATGCTCGGCATGGCGATCTTTATCCTCGGCTCGGCCCTGTGCGGCATGGCCGACTCGATGATGCAACTGACCATCTTCCGCGGCATCCAAGGCATCGGCGGCGGGATGCTGATGCCGCTCGCCCTGACGATCATCGGCGACATCACCACCGGTGAGAGCCGCGCCAAGATGCAAGGTCTGTTCATGAGCGTCTTCGGCCTCTCCTCGATCATCGGCCCGCCGGCGGGCGGCTGGATCGTCGACCACTGGAGCTGGGAGTGGATCTTCTACATCAACCTCCCGTTCGGCGTCATCGCCGCGATCTTCATCGCCATCGGTCTGAAAGGCGACCACGTCAAGAAAAAGGTCGTCATCGACTGGGGCGGCATCTTCACCCTGATCATCGGCGTCGTCTCCCTGCTGCTCGCGCTGTCGCTTGGCGGTCGCGAGTACGAGTGGAACTCCGGCCAGATCATCGCCCTGTTCCTGGCGGCGGTCGTCGGCTTGCTCTCGTTCGTCCTGATCGAACTGCGGGCCAAAGACCCGATTCTCTCGATGTCCTTCTTCAAGAACCGCACGTTCACGATCATCAACCTGATCGGCTTCCTGATGAGCCTCGGCATGTTCGGTGCGATCACCTTCATCCCGTTCCTGATGCAAGGCGTCGTCGGCCTGTCCGCGACCCAAGCCTCGACCGTCATGACCCCGATGATGATCGGCTCGATCGCAGCGTCCCTGATCGGTTCGCGCCTGCTGACCAAAGTCAGCGTCCGTCCGATGCTGATCACCGGCTTGCTCGTCATGACTCTCGGCTTCGTCCTGTTCGCGCAACTGGGTGAAGATGCGTCTCGCACCATTGCCTCGATCGACATGGTCGTCCTCGGGATCGGCATGGGCTTGATCATGCCGCTGCTCTCCATCGTCGTCCAAGAAGCGTTCCCGGCCGAAGTGCGCGGCACCGTCACCTCGGCGACCGCCTTCTTCCGCTCGATCGGCGGCACCGTCGGCATCGCCCTGCTCGGCGCGGTCTTCAACTCCAAGTCGGCCCAAGGCATCGGTACCAAGCTCGACGCGATCTTCACCGGCTTCGGGGAACAAGGCAAGCACATGATCGACCTCGCCCACAACAACCCGCAAGGTCTGTTCGCTTCCCTGTTCAACGCCGAGACCTTGAAGCAGATGCCGGATGCGGTTCGACCGATCTTCGAACAACAAGTCATCCCGGTGTTGAAAACCTCGATGCTCGGTGCGCTGCACACCGTCTTCCACACCGGCATCATCTTCACGCTGGCGGGCATCCTCATCGCCCTGTTCATCGGCAAGTTGCGAGTGACCGGCATGATGGGCAAGAAGCAAGAAGCCGCAACCAAGGAAGCGGCAACCCAAGAAGCCGCCCCGCAACCCTAAACGATCCGTCAAGAATCATACCTTTGTACAACAACGAATGAGGCCGGGGTCTGGTATAATAAACCTCGGACTCATTCTTTTTAGTAAGGAGGGGAATTCCGTGGAAACCTCAGACAAGCACCAAGCGATCCTGCAAGCGGCAGGTAAAATATTTGGCACCAAAGGCTATCACGCCACCAAGGTAGAAGAAATCGCAGAGGCGGCCGGCGTCGGCAAAGGCACGGTCTACCTCTACTTCAAGGACAAAAACAACCTGCTCCTCGAAGTGACACGCTTTCATTTTCGTACCTATATCGAACTGATCGAGCAGGAGATGGACAAGCACGACTCCGCACGCGACAAACTCCGCGCCTACGTGCATTCGCATATGTCCCACTTCCCCGAGCTGATCAAGTTCAACAAGTTGAATTTCGAACACCTGCTCAAGCAACGGGCCAAGGAAGAGACGGGCGACCGCAACTTGGGCGAGTACCACCAAACCTTTTTCCGCATGATCGAAGAACTGGTTCGCTACGGCATCGAACGCGGCGAATTCCAACCGGTCGATGCCACGCACGGCGCGATGATGATTTGGGGCACTCTGCACGCCTATGTGATGCGCGTCATGTTCAGCGACTTGGCGACAGACGAGCTGACCCCGCAGAAAGCGGACGCCCTGATCGACCTGATCCTGAACGGACTCGGTAGCTGAAAAGGAGGCCCCTAGCAGATGGTCACCATCCTCATCGTCGACGATGACGCCCACATCCGCGAACTGATCGACCACAACCTCAAGCGCGAAGGGATGCACACCCTCACCGCCGCCAACGGGGAGGAAGCGCTCGCCCTGATGGACAAGACGGCGGTCGACCTCGTCATCCTCGACGTGATGATGCCGCACAAGAACGGCTGGGAGCTGACGGAAGACATCCGCCACGCCTGGGACATGCCGTTGCTGATGCTGACCGCGCTCGGCGAATCGGGCGACAAGATCAAGGGCTTCGAGCTAGGCGTCGACGACTACCTCGTCAAGCCGTTCGACCCGCAGGAATTGGTGATGCGCGTCAAAGCCCTGCTTCGGCGGGCCAAGATCTCCGTCTCCCAAGTCCTGACCTTCCACGACCTGCACATCGACGCCAAGAACTACCTCTTGCAAAAAGGTTCGCTGGCGATCTCCCTGCCGCCCAAGGAGTTCGACCTGCTGTTCAAGCTCGCCTCCTACCCCGGTCAGATCTTCACCCGCAGCCAACTGATCGAGCAGATCTGGGGCCTCGACTACCAAGGCGACGAGCGCACCGTCGACGTGCATATCAAGCGGCTGCGCGAACGCCTCGCCGAGATCGGAACGGACACCGTGCGCCTCGCCACCGTGCGCGGGCTTGGCTATCGGTTGGAGGTGCGTCCATGATCAAGTCCCTTTACGTGCGGCTCGTGCTCACCTTCCTCGCCGTGGTCACCATCGCGATGATCGCCTCCGCGTACATCACCTCCCAACTCTACCGCACCCCGATCGCCGAAAGCGTACAGAAGCAGACCGTCCAACTCGGTCGCGACGTCGCTCTGTTGTATCAAAAGATGCCGCCGGACGAGTTTGACGCCTATTTTCGAGAAAACATCGCCGTCAAAGCGTTCCAGTTCGCCATCTACCGCGATGACGGCTCCGTCAAAACCTACGGCCCGGATGCCGATATGATCCCCAAGACGATCTCGACCGACTTGCAGCAGAAAGTCCTGCAAGGCGGCGTCCAGCGCACCGACATCCCGCATCTGGAGCACCGCAACCCGGACGCGCTGCTCGTCGGCATCCCGTTTCAACAGGGTGGGCATCGCTATGCCTTGTTTGTCCGGCCTTACTTCGCCGCCCAAGCGGAGCAGATCAACGAAGCGTTGACCATCGTGCCGCTGATTGCGCTGGCGATCGGGTCGCTGCTGATCCTCATCGCCTCGCGCTACCTCGTACGTCCGCTCAAAGCGATGACGCAAGCGACCCGCCGACTGGCCAGAGGCGATTTTGACGTACGGATTCCGTTTAAACGCCGCGACGAACTGGGCGAGTTGGCGACCTCCTTCAACTCGATGGCGCAAGAGCTCAAGCAGTTGGAACAGATGCGGCAGGAGTTCGTCTCCAACGTCTCGCACGAAATCCAATCGCCGCTGACCTCGATTCGCGGCTTCTCCATCGCCCTGCGCGACAAGAGCCTGCCGGAAGCGGAGCGGGAGCGGTATCTGGACATCATCCGGACGGAGAGCGAACGCCTCTCTCGTCTCAGCGAAAACCTGCTCCGCCTCGCCGCCCTCGAAGCGGATCATCACCCGTACCACCCGCGTGAGTACGCCTTGGACGAGCAACTCCGGCAGACGATCATCACCGCCGAACCGCAATGGGCGGCGAAGAGGCTCGACATCGACCTTGACCTGCCGCCGACCGTGATCACCGCCGACCAAGACTTGCTGGGTCAGGTCTGGATCAACCTGCTGACCAACGCCATCCGCTACACCCCCGAGGGCGGGCGGATCATCGTGGCGATCGCGACGAGCGACACCGACACCCACGTCACCCTGCAAGACACCGGCGTCGGCATCCCGCCCGACGAACAGCCGCGCATCTTCCAACGCTTCTACAAGGTGGACAAATCCCGCCACCGCGACCAAAGCGGCAGCGGCCTCGGCCTGTCGATCGCGAAGAAGATCATCGACCTGCACCAAGGCGAGATCACCCTGCACAGCGAACCGAATCAAGGCACCACGTTTCAGATCAAACTGCCAAGCCCCTTCTAACAGGGGCTTTTTTTGTTCATACTGCGTTCATCTACCCTTGCTATCCTACCTACAGACAGAAAAAGCAATACAAGGAGTGAGACCTCAACCATGAACTGGCTGACAAAAATGAGTATCAAAAACAAAGTCGCCGTGCTGATCCTCTGCGTGCTCGTGCTGATCGCCGGCTTCTATTCCACGAAGAAAATCCAGCTCGAAACCATGCCCGACGTCACCTTCCCGATGTTGATCGTCCAAGCGACGGCACCGAACCAATCGGCGGAAGACATCGAACGCGACGTCACCAAGCCGCTTGAGCAAGTCCTGCTGGCGATGAAAGACTACGACACCATCTCCGGCACCTCCAGCGAAAACATGAGCTCCCTGATGATCACCTATCCTTTTGGCACCGACATCGCGGCGACCGAAACGAAGCTCAACGACACCCTCTCCAAACTCAAGCTCCCGGACGACGTCAAAGTCAGCGTCAACAAACTCTCCGGCCAATCGCTGCCCGTCTGGAAAACGGCGTTCTCCGGCGATGACCTGACCCGACTCCAAGCCGACTTGGAGCAGGACCTCGTCCCCGCGCTGGAACAAGTCGACGGCGTCTCGGCCGTCAACCTGATCGGCACCCGCACCTCCGACCTCCTGATCGAAGTCGACGAAGCGAAAGCCCAAGCGAAGGGCATCACCCTCATCGCGATCAAAGACGCCGTCCAAGCCAAGCAATACACCCTGCCGCTCGGCGCCGTTTCCGAACAAAGCGGCACCACGATCCCCGTGCGACTGACAGGCAGCCTCGGCTCCCTCGACGAGCTGAAGAACCTGACCCTCACCACCACCTCAGGCGGCACCGGCCTGCCCAAGAACGCCTACTTGCCGTACACCGCCCCGGTGAAACTGTCCGACATCGCCACCGTCAAGCAAGTCACCGCCCAGCAGGAGATCTCCCGCTACAACGGCGACGACGCGCTGGTCGTCGAGGTACAGAAAGACGCTTCCGCCAACACCGTAAGCGTCGTCAACCGGATCAAAGAGATCGTCGCCAAGCAACAACAAACGCACGACTACACCCTGCACACCATCCTCGACCAAGGCCACGAAGTCGAGAAATCAGTCGACAGCCTCGTGCGCGAAGGCGGGCTCGGTGCGCTGTTCACCGTCATCGTGATCCTCCTGTTCCTGCGCAACCTGCGGGCGACGATCATCTCGATCCTCTCCCTGCCGCTGTCGATCTTCGGTACCATCGCCCTGCTGCACCAGATGGGCTTCACCTTGAACATCATGACGCTTGGCGGCATGGCCGTCGCCGTCGGGCGCATCGTCGACGACTCGATCGTCGTCATCGAGAACATCTACCGCTGGCGGCAGGAAAAGGGCGACACCCTGAGCGGCAAACAGATCGCCTACCGCGCCACCCGCGAAGTGATGCGTGCCGTCGCCGCCTCGACCATCGTCACCCTCGTCGTCTTCCTGCCGCTGGCGTTTGTCACCGGGATCATCGGCGAATTCTTCCGCCCGTTTGCCTTGGCGGTCGTCTTTGCCATCTCCCTATCACTGCTCGTCGCGATCATCCTGATCCCGATGCTCGGCTCGTTCCTGTTCAAGAAAGTGCGCCACGAAGAACAGGTAGGCAAAATCACCCGTGCCTACGAGAAACTCCTGCGCGTCTCCCTGAAGCGCAAAGGCTGGGTGCTGGCCCTGTCCATCGTCCTGCTGATCGCCTCCCTCGGCCTGATCCCGGTCATCGGCGTCGCCTTCCTGCCTGCGGGCGAAGCGGCGACCCTGTCGGTCGACGTCACCCTACCGCCGGCCACCGAGATGGCGAAGACGGACGAGATGTCCAAAGGCGTGGAACAATACCTGCAAGACCTGCCCGAATCGGAACTGACCCAAGTCTCCATCGGCTTCAGCACCCAAGGCATGGGCTTTGGACGGGCCAAAGTAAACGTCGCCCATTACACCGTGAATTTCAAAGAAGGCACCGACATCGACAAGATGGCCGACCAACTGAAACAAGACATCACCAAGCTCGTCCAACCGACCTACCCAGACGTGCAAGTCAGCACCCGCTCCTCCTCGGGCGGCGGTGGCGGCAACATGTCGGGCAACAACGTCGCGATCAAGCTCTACTCCTCCGACTACGACAAGCTGAGCCAAGCAGCCACCCAAGTCGAGGACATGATGAAACAAAACGACGACCTCAAGGACGTCAGCAACAACCTGAACGACAAGCAACCGAAGTGGGTGCTCACGATGAAAGAACCCACCGAGGGGCAAAAAATGACCAGCCCGTACGTGCTGATGCAGGCGGTCAACGAACATTTGGCTCCGGTAAAGCTTGGCACGTATGAATTTGACCAAAAGGAATGGAACCTGACCCTCGGCTATGACACCAAAGTCACGACCCGAGAGCAATTTGCCGACCTGACGATCATGACCCCGACCGGCGCACACAAACTGGGCGACCTCGCGGACATTCGCCAAGTGGAAACACCGGTCACCATCCGTCACGACAACGGCAAAACCTACGCGGAAGTCAGCGCCACGATCAAGGGCCAAGACACCGCCCGCATCACCCAAAACGTCATGCAAGACCTCGACGCTCTGACCCTGCCGTCCGGCGTCACCCACGAGACGGGCGGCGGCCTGCAGATGATCAACGACGGTCTGACCTCCTTGGGCCTCGCGATCCTCGCTGCGATCTTCCTCGTGTTCCTGATCCTGTCCGTGACGTTCAGCGGCGTGCTCACCCCGCTGGTCGTGCTGTCCTCGCTGCTGTTCGTGCCGATCGGCGCGATCACCGGGCTTTTGGTCAGCGGTCAGGCCCTGTCGATGAGCTCGATGATCGGCCTGCTGATGCTCGTCGGCATCGTCGTCACCAACGCCGTCGTGCTGCTCGACCGCGTCGAAACCAATCGCAAGAACGGTGTCGAGCTGACCGAAGCGATCGTCGAAGCGGCGAAAACCCGCCTGCGCCCGATCGTGATGACCGCCTGCGCGACCGTCTTCGCCCTGATCCCGCTGGCTCTGTCGAACAACACCGACACCCTGATCTCGAAAGGCTTGGCGGTCACCGTCATCGGCGGTCTGACCACCTCGACCCTGCTGACCCTGATCGTCGTGCCCGTGCTGTACCGCATGGTCGGGAACAAGCGCCGGATCGAGACGGAAGAACTGTAGGTTTGGAAAATAAGAGCGTGGAAACAAAAAAACCAGGTAGCGACTGTGCTACCTGGTTTTCTTGTGCTACTTTGAGAAAAAGCTTCTATAAAAAGAAATAGCCCTTTTCCAAAGGAAAAGGGCCCCGTGTCAATATCTTACACTGACAGTATATGATGTTCCATCAACTTAGTCAACCTTTTTGGGTGGATTCATGGAACTTTTTGTTGCAGCCACCTCTTTGAACTGTGTCTTTACATTCTCCATCGCCGTGTGCAACTGATCCGGTAACCTGTCCATTGAGGAAAACTCCTCAAACAGCAGATCGACAGCCTTCTCTAACTGACCCAATTTCTCATGTAGTACCTCTACTTGTGGCAAAAGATCGGGTGCATATAACTCTGCAATTTTCTTTTGCAAAACCAGATATGTTTCCGTTCCACGAATATCCCAGCCATACATTTTGCGAAGTCTACTCTTGGAGACAACCCTCAATTGTCCAACCAAGATCAAGGAATCATTCGAAAGATTAGAAAAGGATTCCTTTTTCATTTCTGTGGTTGAATGAGCCGTTATGTCGTCATAGGTATCTAGCTTATCGTTCCCGGATCGATCGTAACGAGAGGTGATCGGAACAATCGCACATACGCCGGGGAAATCAGCCGTTATGATCGCCATATGATAAAAAGATTCCTCATTACCAAGGTTATAACCGAGTTCAATCCCGACAACATCTCCTGCCTGTGGATTGGAACAACTCCTCTTGTAAATCACATCTTTCTGCGGTCCGTATACGGAATGTTGATTCCAAATCGACTGTTCCAGTATCATCTTTATCACGTCTTGCTTGGTTGCCTGATTCCTCATGAGGTTGATCGTGTCCTGAAAACACTGCTCTAATTCATGTTCTACCTGTGAATCAGGATGAATGCTCAGATTCTGATAAAGATTATTGCCATTACGCAAAACACGTTTTAGGACACTTTCATTTACAGGCATCTACGGCGC
Source organism: Bacilli bacterium (assembly GCA_035776695.1). GTDB lineage: Bacteria > Bacillota > Bacilli > Tumebacillales > Tumebacillaceae > Tumebacillus. The sequence continues at coordinate 9,798 of DASTWJ010000009.1, read as the reverse complement.
TCTCCTTTACCATCATCAGTAGTATTTTTCCATGAATCGACTCATTTTATCACAATCTACTTTACTATGCCAATTCCTTTCAGTAGAGTTCGTGCCCAAGCGCCGGATCGAGCAAGACAATCTACTGTAAGCCCTTTCTACCACAAAGTACCAGGTAGCCGAGTGCTACCTGGTTTTCTATTTCCCTCAACCACGTCGCCGATTTATTTACACCATCACAATTACATCAACTCCGACTTTAAACATATCAAAATCAGTACACCTATCCCGCCTGAATTTAATGCGATAAATAATACTTATGTATGAATTGACACCCTCCGCACTTATGGGTAAGATAGAACTAAAGAACTAATCAGAGGCAGTCTTATCGTCCTAGTAGCAACCTCTCGACCTCTCGTACGTGCCGTCGTCCCTCCTTGTCTCGACCATGACCGAAGGGGTTGTTCCCGATGAATCAAATGGCCTTAGCCACACAAATCGCCGAGCTTCGCAAGCACTTGCACCAAGTCGTCCAACTTCATGCGGACTTAACCTCCCCTGAAGTCGTCGCCGTCTCCCAAGCACTCGACGAATTGCTCGTCGTCTATCAACGTCAATCCATGATGAAACCGCCCAGCCGGAGGTGTTCCCCCCATGAGCCAAGAAGAGAAAGACGTCATTTTATCATACGTTGAACGCATCCTCGCTTCGGATGACCTTGTGGAGATCAACCGTCTGTACCAGCGAGGCATGCAGATCATCCAACAGCACACCCCGTCGGACAAACAGATCGCATAGCAAACGGACACGACTCGTCATCGTGTCCGTTTTTCGTCTATGTTCGGTTGCACCCTTGCTGCCTGATACTTACGAGCACCCTCCATCCGCCGCACTCTCGCGACCAACGCCCGATGTTCCCGCGCAACCTCTTCCCCCAACTGATGCAAATGCAACCGTTGCACCGGCCGAATCGCCAGCTCCTCCCGGCTCTCCTGCTCCAACCGCTTGCCCTCCACCGCCTCCATCGGCCGCGGCGTCTCTTGCACCTGCAACGGCACGCCCCAGCGTCCGGCGAGTTGCCACACCGGAGAACCGATTGTCACCCCACCTATCATAGCCGCACCTCCCGTACATGCACTTTGTACAACATATGCAAGCTGGAGAGGATACAGCCCGTAAAACGAAAAAGAACCCGCAGAGGGGTTCTTTTCTAGTGAGGAATCGGAAACCAATCCCTCAGATGTGTAATTCGATTGGTGATCCGGAAGCCAGACCGCCCTATTTCCAGTTTACCACAAGGTTCACAGTAAGTAGAACCAGACCCTACTAGTCCTATTCCTTTCCTATAGCGCACGCTCCAACCGCGCCACCCGATTCTCCAACCGATTCACTTCCCGCTGTAGCCGATCAACTTCCCGCTCCAAGCGTTCGACCCGCTGTTGCCAACCTCCCGCCGGCGGATTCGGCCCACCCGGAGGACGCGGCGGCACACCGGGCACGCCTGCCGTCGGGATCAGCAGCCGCTGACCGATGTAGACCTGCGACGGGTTGGTGATGTTGTTGGCTTGCATCAGTTGTTGCAACGGAACACGAAAACGCTGCGCAATGCTCCATAGGTTATCGCCGGGGCGAACGGTGTAGTACATGAAGATACCCTCCTGTGCTGTCTCGACGTGTATGTCGGGATACAGTATGCACGGGAGGGGAGGTTGGGTGGTTGTCTCGATGGGGGTTGGGCGTGGGGATGAGCCTAATTCACTTGGCTTTGAAACGGCATTTCGGATAGCCGCTGCATCCGAGGAAGGAGCCGTATTTGCCGGTGCGCTCGACCAACTGACCGCCACAGCGCGGGCAGGTGCCTGATGCGACTTGTTGTTCGATGGTGGCGGCGGTTTCCTTGATGGTCGCTACGTGGTCTTTTCTAGCCGCACGGTCTACGATGTTCGCGCTTCTGAGTTTTGCACTGATCCGCTGTACATCCGCTGCTGAGAGTAGGACTTTTTGATGCTTACGAATGACACGACCCACTCTAAAGCTATACGTAACGACTGCCGAAGAAACCCGAACCTTCTTCAACGTCGCCCGTTCGCTAAAAGCCACGATGGAGAAGAAGGGTGCCTCCGGAAACTCCTCCAACACGAATTGCAACGCCTTGATATGCCCTTTGTTTTGCAAGACCGGGTTGTAGAAAGGGGTCTTGTACCGATTGATCACTTGCGTCCACTTCTGATCCTGCTCACTGCCGTAGATCAGCCCTTTGTAATTCTTGGTCTCGATGACGAAAATCCCATAAGGCGAGACGACCACATGGTCGATCTGAGAGGTGCCTCCCTTCCCATTCGGTACGCACAGGTCGTATAAAACCGTATACCGATCTTGTTTCAATCGACTCAAAACGATACGGACTTGTCCTTCGCCGAGGAAGCCTTTGACCTTGGGTAGGACGTTTTTGACCATTGGCAATCTGAGCACAAAAGTAAGGATAATAACCGCGATGAAAAAATAGAACATGATCTAAGCTCCCTTTCTGCTTTACAAACTCAAAACACCACAAATAATACCCACTAATAATAAAATAGCACACTTCACCTTCACTTTGGGAAGTATGCCATCTCAACTATCACAATTCTATTAATTTCACCGCTATATCCATGAAGCAAATTGTTCTTAGTTTAATGCCTAAACATCAGTGAAATGATATACCCTTTCTGTATGCCCTCGTTTATAATTAGTGGCGAACACCTTACAAAAGGAGGCGTTAACATGAGTAACAAAGGCTACGAGCCACAAGATGATACATTGTCTCTCATTCGCGACAACGCACGGAAAGAACTTGGACAGCGCATCAAAAAACTTCGCGAAAAATACAGCCTGACCCAAACCCACCTCGCCGACGGCATCTGCACACCAAGCATGATCTCGCAGATCGAATCAGGCCGTGCCTTCCCTTCCTTCCAAATCATGAGCCTCCTCGCAGCCAAGTTGGAAATCAGCGTCGAAGCTCTCACTCGCGGTCTGGAACCTGGCCTCTCCACCTCCATGCAAGTCCGCAAGATGAAGACCCTCAAAGAAAAAGGCGACGCCAAAACCGCCAACGAACTTGCCGACCTTCTGATCAAAAATAAAGACCTCTTGCCCGAGGCCCTTTTCGAAATCAAGATGGACAAGGCTGAATGCCTGATCCTCATGAAACGATACGACGAGGCGATCGAATACCTCACCGAGTTGATCCAAGAAGAAAAAGAAGCCGCCCCTCGGGACACCTACACCCTCACCACTTTGTTCAACCTACTTGGCAGAGCAAGTCTTGATTCACACAAAATCATAGAAGCCCACCGAGCCCTCGTCCTCGCCGAAAACCTCATCGACGATACCGAAGGCACCGATCTTTTATACGGCAAAATCTACTACAACTTGGGCAGATGTTTCGAACACATGGATCGTACGGAACGAGCCATCGACTACTACTCAAAAGCGGAACGCATCTACGCCAAACTCTCGAACGACCAAACCAAGTTGGCCGATCTGCACTATTCACTTGGCATCACCTTTTCCAAACAAGACAAAATCAAGCTGGCACAAGAAAACTTGGACATCGCGCAAACCCTGTACAAAACGGCCAGCAACCTTGCCATGATGAACCGTGTCCGCGAAACGTACGCCTACCTTGTCACATCACGGTTCGACCGTTCGGCAGCCAAAAGCGAGCTGATCAACTGCATCTCCCATGCAAACGTGCATGAGGATTCCTTACATATCCCCTACATCTACGCGAGACTGTTGTCCTTGGCCTTGGATGATCACAACCTTAATGAAGCCGATCACTACGCAAGCCAGATCTCCACATGCAACATCATGAACGCCTATGACATACGATCTGCCTTCATCCAACAAGTGCTGGCGCGCTTCCAACTGCTATCAAAGAATTACGAAGAAGCTATAAAATCCGCTAACAACTCAGCTACTATTTTTGATAAAATAGGGCTAAAGAAAGAAGCCATCAAGAGCCTCCAACTAGAGGTAGACGCCTACGAGTTCACCGGAGACTTGCATACGGCTCTTTCGGTTTCGAAAAAGATCACGCAACTATTTCAAAATGAAGGGATGTAGATCTAATGCGGAAGCTGTTGGCAAGTGCCTTTTTGCTTGGAGTGGTAGTTACCGGACTCTCAATCATGGTGGGTGACACAACTACGAATGTTGCAGTTGAAGTCGGACCTCCCGCACATGTCATCACCAATGGTATCTAGTAACTGAGTGAATGGCGATCCTCTGTGGGATCGCCATTTTTTCAATAGCATTACATCCATTTTCGAAATCCAGCTCACAAATGTCGGCATTCTGCATTGCGCTTTCGAGCAAAAAAATCTATCATAATAGTTGCTATTACCTAGCATATAACGTAAACTGTAGTGTTCTATCTTTTAGTGGGATTCCATCCCTGTTAGATAGTTCCTACAGGACTTTCGATATAAAAACCGAACCTTTACTAGATGCCGGGCTTCGACAAAATACTCTCTTCCCCGCAACGGGCCCGAGAGAACGAAAGGTGATAACGATGATCTTAGACTTGTTGGATCGCAGCAAGATCGAGCAGAAAATAGAACAAATCCAGGAGATGTACCTCTCCGACAACCGTCCGTGGGTTGTTGGATACAGTGGTGGGAAGGATTCTACCGTTGTGGTGCAGCTTGTGTTCCAAGCTCTTAAAGCCTTGGACAAAGAAAAACTCCATAAAAAAGTCTATGTGATCTCCTCTGATACCCTCGTTGAAACGCCCTTGATCATTTCTCGGATCAATGATGCTCTAATAAGGATTCAGTCTGAAGCGCTAGATCAGGAATTGCCTATTGAAACGTACAAGGTAAAGCCTGACATGAATAAGACATTCTGGGCATCTTTGATCGGCAAGGGATATCCTTCCCCACGCCAAAAATTCCGTTGGTGTACCGATCGATTGAAGATCGATCCGGCCAATAAATTCATACTAGACAAGGTTTCTGAGTATGGCGAAGTTATCATGGTTCTTGGCGTTCGTGACTCTGAGAGTTCCACTCGGGCACAAGTCATGGAGTCCCATACGTTTGAAGGCAAGCAATTGATGCGTCATTCCAGCTTAAACAACGCTTATGTATACGCACCAATCCGTGACTTCGATTTGAACGATGTGTGGGACTACTTATTGAACGAGCCATCTCCGTGGGGCTGCGACAACCACGAATTACTCGCCCTCTATAACAACTCTAACTCTAATAGTGGCGAGTGCCCGCTGATTGTAGACAAAGAAATCAAAGAAACAGCCGGCTCCTGTGGCAATAGCCGCTTTGGTTGCTGGGTTTGTACCGTAGTCGTGCAAGACAAAGCCCTCATCGGGTTTATAGACAATGGCGAAGAGTGGTTAAGACCCCTGTTGAAATTCAGAAACTGGCTCTCTGAAATTCGTGATGTGCGAAGACTCCGCCAAACACACCGCTTAAACGGAACAATCTATTTCGTTGGCAACGATGAAGACAAGCAACTTGGATTAGGTCCGTTTACCCTTGAGGCAAGAAAAGATATTTTAAGGGAATTGCTCAAGACCCAAAAGGAAGTCCAAGAGACACACGATTCCAACTACAAACTGATCCAAGACGAAGAACTCAAAGTCATCCGTAAAATTTGGATCGATGCCGGTGATTGGGATGACAGTCTCCCAGGTATTTATAAAGATGTCACTGGTAAAGACCTTGACTGGGAGCACGACGAACGCCCCCTCTTCGAAGAGGATCAACTAACCGATCTCGAACTGTTATGCCAAAAACACGACGTCGACTTCCAACTGATCAAAAAGCTGATCGGTATCGAAAAGAACTTCAGCGGATACAAAGTACGTCGCGGTGTGCTGCAAGAGATCGGCAAAATCCTCAACCAAGACTGGGTACATTATGGGAAAGTAGAAGGGTACAAAGAATGAGATTCAACAACCTCCAACTCCGTAACATAGGGGCCTTTCATGGCCCCTATGAGTTTGATTTGAGAACGACAAATAATCAGCAAAACACCGTTCTGATCGGCGGCAAAAACGGCTCCGGCAAGACCACCATCTTGGAAGCCGTTCGTTTGGCATTGTTCGGCCCGTTTGTTTATGGACTGAAAACCGAATCCAATACCTACAGCAAAATGATCGATGCGAAGCTCAACTCCATCGCCAAAAAGGAGAATGAGCCTTCTTACTATGTCTACCTCGAAGTGGAAGTCGTCGAAAACTTGCAGAAGAGGAACTACACGATCAAGCGCAACTGGTACAGAAATGCCAAGTCCATCAAGGAATCTGTCATCGTATTGCGTGATGGTGAAATGCTGAAAGAACGCGAAGCGGATATCTTCCTCACGAAACTACAAGAGGAAACACCTCCCCAACTGCTTGAATTCTGCCTGTTCGATGGTGAACGGATCTCCCAAATCATCTCAAACGAAACGCTGTCCTCCTACCTTAGTGAAACAGCTCGTGTCGTGTTCAACCTCGACCTTTTTGAGAGCCTTGAAAACGATATGAACACGATGATCAAGCAAGAGGCTCTCTCGGGAAACTTGTCTGCTGAGGAAGAGCACCTTCGCGAACTGGGTGAAAAGCTCAATGCCCTTAATGAACAACTCAACCAATATGAGCTCCGCGCTCAAGATTTGACCCAATCTGTTCAAGACAAACAAGCGGCCGTAGCAGACATGAATCGCCAATTCGAAGTGCATGGGGGACTGCTAAAAGAACAGCTCGACCATTTGCACAGCGAGATCAATCGCATTGAAAAAGAAAGATACAGCATGATGGAGCAAACAAAAGAAAAAATTGCAACACTGCTCCCCTTTGCTCTTGTACAAGGGAACCTAGCGAATGTTCTCGAACAGATGCAACATGAATCCCTGGTTGGCGTGAAAGATCATGTTCAGGAATTACTCGCTCCCAATGATGTCCAAGAACTGGTGAAATCGCTGTTCTCAAAACGGGAGATCGCCACCCCGAACAGTCAAGATTTTTCCCATGATTTGTACAATGGATTGTTGGATCTTCTATCTTGCGACGACACAACCATCATCCATCAAGCATCCAACAAGCAACGCTCTGAAGTCGAATCACTGTATCATCAAGTTCTCGATTTTGATCCGCAACACGAGATCGGTGAAAATTACAAGCGCAACCAAGCGATGCTCAAAAAAATCAACAAACTAAAAAAGAAAGTGGAAGAAGCCGAGAAAACGAGCGACCTCCATGATCTCATGGCCCAAATTTACAAACTCAAAGCCGAGATCGATATGGATCAGAAAACTCTCGATGAGATGCGTGCTTCAATCGAGTCTGTCCAGCAAGAAATAGCAGACAAAGAACGAGAGTTTGAATCTACGAAATCAAAGATCATTCATGTCAAAAAGACGGAGAACATTTTCACGGTTGCCAATCGTGTATTGGACATCAGCAGCGCTTTCCGTCTCATGCAACTGAAAAAGAAATTGCAGCATGTGGAATTAGAAACCGTACGAATGCTACAGCTTCTGTTCAGGAAAGACCTCTTCGTCACCCATGTGAAGATCGATCCTGAGTCGTTCCACTTAAGACTTTTCGATTCCGAACAGGAAGAAATCGACAAAGAAGTACTCTCTGCCGGTGAAAAGCAGATCCTGCTCCTCTCGACCGTGTGGGCTATGGTGAAGTGCTCTCGTAGACGCATTCCTTTTGTCTTTGATACTTTGCTTGGTCGTCTGGACGAAACCCATAAAGGCAGAGTTCTTACCGAACTCATTCCTCGTTGTGGGGAACAGGTCATCATCCTGTCCACCGACTCGGAAATCAATGAGGTTCTGTTCCCGTTGATTGCATCAAACGTAGCAAAGACCTACACCATTGACTTTGATACCACCGAGAAGAATGTACGAGTATCTGATCAGTATTTCTCATTCTCAGCTAAGGAGGCGTTGACTAATGAACTTTCGTCTTAAAACCTCGAAAGAAACTGAGGAACGCCTACGTCAACTGAGCAGTAGCACCTCACTCACACCGAACATTCTCGCTCGACTCGCGATCGCCTTATCTTTGAACGTCAAGGAGACGCCCCAAAAAGTTAAAGATACTGGCGGTGCCGAATACAACCGGAACACGCTCACCGGGAAGTATGACTACGTATACAAAACACTGATCGCTCAACATGCCGGGATAGAGATCAGTGACGATGAGTTCTTTCCCGGCCTATTCAACGAACATCTGGAACGTGGTGTTCGTCTGCTTTCAGTCGAGTACCAATACGCCGGGAATTATGAGAAGCTAATCACAAATCTCATTGAAAAATGCTAGGAGTGGTGATGCATGATCTATTTTGATAACAGTGCCACTACACCGGTTCATCCCGAGGTTGTGGAGGCGATGCTCCCCTACCTCAACGAGATCTTTGGCAACCCTGCAAGCAAGTATTACGCCCAGGCGGAGAAGGCAAAGACTGCCGTTGAGGAGGCACGTTTGCATGTTGCCAATCTGCTGGGGGGTCAGCCCGATGAAGTGGTCTTCACAAGTGGATCAACAGAGAGCAATAACTTCGTTCTAAAAGGGATCGCTGACTACTATCCCGGAGCTCATATCATCACAACCAAAGCAGAGCACCCTTCCATTATCGAAACGGCAGAATACCTTGCAGCCAAAGGTGAACAGGTTACATTTTTGGATGTCGATCAATATGCAAGAATTGATCTTGAGGACTTACGAAATACAATCTTGAACTCCACATCCGATACAATCTTGGTTAGCATCATTTGGGGCAACAATGAGGTAGGTTCCCTGAATGACATCGAAGCGATCTCAAAGTTGTGCCACGAGCTTCGTAGCAAAGAAAGAACCATATTGCTGCACACGGATGCTACTCAAGTCGTCGGCAAGGTGCCTGTAGATCTCTCTAATTCAGGAGTAAACCTGCTCTCCTGCTCTTCTCACAAACTCCACGGCCCCAAAGGCATCGGTGCCTGCATCATCCGTAAGCACAAGTCCGGCACCAAAATAAAAATGACCCCCTTGATCCACGGGGGGGATCAGGAGACCGGTTACCGAAGTGGCACGCTAAGCGTCCACAACATCGTAGGATTTGGTAAGGCAGCCGAGATTGCCTTACGGGACTTTGAAGAAGTACAAGCCCACCTCACGAGGCTGGAGAACTATTTAGTTGAGGAACTGACGTCCAAACTTCCGAGCTCCTTAGTTCATTTCAACAATGACTTTCAGAACAAGATTCCCGGTATTGTGAATGTTAGGTTCCAACGCATAAACAATGAAGTTCTTCTGCGAAAGCTATCCCCACATGTCGCGCTCTCAACAGGATCTGCATGCAGTTCCAGTAAGCCTTCACATGTTTTGCAAGGCATGGGGCTCACTTTGGACGATGTGCGATCTTCAGTCAGGATTTCGATGTCCAAGGTCAATACGGTAGAAGACGTGGATGCATTCATCCGATTGCTAACTTCCTAGGTTTGAAACTCACCCAGAGCATGCCTGCTCTGGGTCTTTTTTTGACTCCAATTGTATTCTGAATATAGAATAGTAACTGACGAATCATATGTAGTCATTCTATATCAGATACATATCTTCTTTACAAGAAGTCAAGTTAATGAACCGTCAAATCAATTCTTGGTCTCTGACGAACCAGTACGCATGCAAAGCTCTAGTGTTACAGCCGTTGATAATTGACCAAAAGCTGACGCTATTGCCTGTCCAAAGGTTGACGGATATAATGACCAACGTACCTATCATAAAAAGGAAAAGGACGGCTCTGTATGATGTGCCACTGCAGCAACAGTTGCACCAGA
>DASTWJ010000008.1:0-19832 GCA_035776695.1 Bacilli bacterium | reverse complement strand
GGGTCGGCGGAGAGGGTGGTCTTGCCGGTGCCGGAGAGACCGAAGAACAGCGCGACGTCGCCTTCTTGGCCGATGTTCGCGGAGCAGTGCATCGGGAACACGCCTTGTTTCGGCAGCAGGAAGTTCATCACGGAGAAGATCGACTTCTTCATCTCGCCCGCGTAGTGCGTGCCGCCGATCAGCACGACGCGCTTCTCAAACGAAACGACGATGAACGTCTCGGAGTTGGTGCCGTCTTCCTCCGGGTTCGCCAGCACCGGCGGCACGCCGATCACGGTGAACTCCGGCTCGTGGTTTTGCAGCTCGTCTGCCGTCGGTCGAATGAACAGTCGGTTGACAAAGAGGTTTTGCCAGGAGTACTCGTTGATCACGCGGATCGGCAGGCGGTATTCGGTGTCAGCCCCTGCGAAGCCGTCGAATACGAACAGCTCGTCTTTGGTTTTCAGGTAGTCGGTGACTTTCGTGTACAGCTTTTCGAATTTATCTTTCGGGAACGGTCGGTTGACCGGGCCCCAGTGAACTTTGTCTTGGGAAATCTCATCTTCCACGATAAATTTATCCTGCGGCGAACGCCCGGTGTACTTGCCTGTGGTCACGGACAGTGCGCCGGTGTCGGTCAGAACGCCTTCACCGTTCTTCACAGCCGTTTCGACAAGCACCGGAACGGACAGGTTGCGGTGAACGGTCACGTTGGCAAGGATCTCTTGCAATTCGCGGGAAATGGTGTTCGTTGTCATTGTATCAAGTCAAATCCTTTCGAGGTGATCTCTGTAAAGATGAGGACGTTACTATCATAGTAATGAATCCTGTGAATTGGTGCAACACATTTCGGGCATTCGTCACGTTTTCTTCATAATATAGGCTATACTATTTGCTTTTGAGTATAACACATTGAGTTTTTGCCGAATAGAGGTGAATTTACGCACACGTATCCGCCTGTAGTGTACCCTATGCAAGACGTGTTATAATGGAAGTCCTTTACAGTGAGAAAAAGGAGGACTTCTTATGATACGAGTGATCGCCATCGATTTGGATGAAACGCTGATCGCCCCGGATCGCCAGATTCCGGATGCGAACCGACAGGCGCTGCAAGCGGCCCAGGCGGCCGGTGCGCGGATCGTCATCGTCACCGCTCGCGGCTGGCTGCGGACGCAGGATCTCTATGCCGAATTAGGTCTCGACACCCCGGTGATCGTGTCCTCCGGCTCGCGGATCATGGACGGACAGACAGGGGAGGAGTTGTTGGTGCGTCACCTGCCCCTCGGGTTTGCTCGCGAAGTCGTGGCGTTTTGTGAACGGGAGGACATCCGCGTGCGGGTGTACATGGGCAATGAGATGCTTAACAACCGCGAGATGAACGAGATGTACAACTCGCCGAAGAACTACGGGATCTACGCCCCGAATCTGTTAGAAGATCTGGTCGAGGCACCGTATCAGCTTTTCGTATACGGCACGGACCCGACAAATAAGATCGTCGAGCGGTTCGGCACGGAAGGAGAAGGCTACGTGTGCAAAGTGATGCAGTACTACAACCGGGAGAGCGAAGTGATGATCCTGCACCCGCAAAGCGACAAAGGGTCGGCGCTCGAAGTCGTCTGCAACCAATGGGGCGTGTCGCCCGAGGAAGTGCTCGCCCTCGGCGATTCAAAAAACGATCTGCCGATGCTTGAATGGGCCGGTGTCGGCGTGGCGATGAGCTGGTCGCCCGACGAGGTCAAGCATCGCGCCGATTGGGTGACGACACCGGGCAACAAGGCGGGTGTCGCCGAAGCGATCGTGAAATACGTGTTGCAGGGACGAACACACCAACAAGTGATCTGATCCAGAAGTAGTTCTGGGGCAAAAACTCTCATCCTTTCGGGGAAGGGAGTTTTTTTGTCGAGATAAGTAAAACGATATGGTTTGGGCATTAAAAATTAATTGAATTATGACTATTTTTGTGATATTCTCCCTAATACGACACAAAACATTCACCTTTTTAATTTAATTGTTTGTTTGAATCGAACTGATAATCGAGGGGGAGACAAGGGTATGAACCAAGGGTTGTTCAAACGCTCGCTTCGTCAGTGGTTTGAAGGACAGGCGAAACGAACCCCGCAGGCGATTGCGGTGGTAGCAGGGCAACAAGAGGTCACGTATGAGGAGCTAAACCGGCGGGCGAACCGAGTGGCTGCTCGCTTGCTGGCATCTGGAATCGGTCCCGATGTATTGGTCGGTTTAGCCGTCGCCCGATCGATCGACTTGATCGTCGGGATGCTCGGGATCTTAAAGGCGGGAGGGGCGTATGTACCGCTCGACCCCGATTATCCGCAAGAGCGGTTGGCGCTGATGATCGAGGATGCACAGTTGCGCGTGATCGTCACGCAGGAGCATCTGATGAAACGTTTAGCCGACTTGGCTCCGGCTTGCGAGCTCGTAGACGTGCGAGAGGTGCAGGCGCAGACCAACGGAGAGGTCGAGGAGAACCCGCCGCAACGAGAGACGGCCGACAACTTGGCCTATGTGATTTACACCTCCGGCTCGACGGGGCGACCGAAGGGGGTCTGCGTGCCGCAAGGGGCGGTGGCTCGCTTGGTCAAGGAACAGACGTATATCCACAAGGTCACGGGTGAGGACCGGATCGCGCAGGTCGCCAGCCCGTCTTTTGACGCGGCGACGTTTGAAATCTGGGGCGCGTTGCTCAACGGGGCACGCTTGGTCATCTTGGATAAAGAGAGCGTGATTGAAGCGTCCGTGTTGGGGCGAGAGATCGTCGAGCAGGGCGTTACGATCCTGTTGTTAACCACTGCACTATTTCACAAAATCGCGCAGGAGGACCCGAGCGTCTTCCGGCCGCTGCGAGCGCTTCTCTTCGGCGGCGAGGCGGCCGTAGCCAAATGGGTGCGCGCCGTGATGCAAGCGGGTGCGCCGCAACGGGTGATCAACGCGTACGGCCCGACGGAGTGTACGACGATCGCGCTGGCCCACACGTTTGCACAGGTGCCCGAACTCGGCGATCCGATGCCGATCGGTCTGCCGCTGAACGGGACGACCGCTTACGTGCTCGATGCGCAGATGCAACCCGTGCCGGACGGTGAGCCGGGGGAGCTCTATCTCGGCGGCGATCGACTGGCGACGGGCTATCTGCGACGCGAGCAGTTGACTCGTGAGCGTTTTGTGCCGAACCCGTTTTCCGAACGAAAAGGCGAGGTCTTGTACAAGACAGGGGACGAAGTGCGTCGGTTGCCGGATGGGGCGTTGGAATTTGTCGGCCGACTCGATCAGCAGGTGAAGATCCGCGGGTATCGGATCGAGCTGGGTGAAGTGCAGGATGCGTTGCTCCGGCATCCCGGCGTGCGTGAAGCGTTGGTGCTGGCTCGCGAGGACCGTGCGGGCGACAAGCGTTTGGTCGCGTATGTGGTACCGGAGTCGCAACAGACCAAGGAGACGGGAGAGCTGCGTCCGTTTCTGGCGGATCGATTGCCCGCCTTCATGCTGCCGAGTTCGTACGTGTTTCTCGATCACATCCCGTTGACGGTCAACGGCAAGGTGGATCAGCGGGCTTTGCCAGAGCCTGAGTTCGACCGTTCGGAGGCGCAGACACCGTTTGTCGCGCCGCGTGACGAGCGGGAACGCCTGTTGGTTGGCGTTTGGCAGGAAGTGCTCGGGTTGGAGGACATCGGCGTCGAGGACTCGTTTCTGGCGCTTGGCGGACATTCGTTGCTGGCGGCGCAAGTGGTCGCTCGCGTGCGGAGGCTGTTCGACGTCGAAGTGACCACGGGCCATCTGCTCGCCGCCGAAACGGTCGCTCGTTTTGCGCAGACGATCTGTTCGCTGGAAGAGGAAGCGGGCGAGCGTACGCAGGGGCCGGTCAAGCGCGAGGAGGCTCGTCGCGAACTGTCTTTTGCTCAGAAGCGCATGTGGCTGCTGCATCAGTTGGAAGCGGGAGCGGAAGGGGCGGACTCGTACAACACGCCGTATTTCCTTCGCGTCCGAGGCGATGTGGATGTCGCGTGTCTGGAACGCAGTCTGCAGGAGATCGTGCGTCGTCATGATGCGCTTCGCACCGTGTTCCGGGAAGAGGGGGGCACCCCGTATCAGGAGATCTTGGAACAGGTGCCGGTGACGCTGTCTGTGATCGACTTGACCGCGTTGAACGCAGAGGAGCGCGAACGGCGGGAAGCGCAGTTGATGCGCCAAGCCGGGGTGCAGGCGTTCGATCTGGAGCACGGCCCGCTGTTTTTCTTCCAATGGGTACGTTGTCATGCGGAGGAAAACCTGCTCCTGCTCAACTTCCATCACATCATCGCCGACGGCTGGTCGATCGGGGTGTTGTTGCGCGAACTGTCCCACTTGTACGCAGCTTACACAGACGGGAAACCTTCGCCGCTTTCCGAGCTGCCCATCCAGTATGCGGACTATGGCGAGTGGCAGGCAGGCCGCTTACAGGGAACCTTTTTGCAAAAACAGCGTTCTTATTGGCGTTCTCGACTGCAAGGTGTCCCGACGGTGCTCGACCTGCCGACAGACAGACCGCGTCCGGCGGTGCGCCGTTCGAATGGCGCGATGCACACGTTTCACATTCCGCAAGCGGTGGTCGATGCGGTGCAAGCGGTCGGGCAACGCGGCGGGGCGACGCTGTATATGACGTTGCTGGCCGCCTACCAGACTCTGTTGCATCGCTACACGCGGCAAGAGGAGGTCCTGGTCGGGTCGCCGAGCGCAGGGCGGCAACTGCCCGAGGTGGAGGCGCTGATCGGGTTCTTCGCCAACACGCTGGTGCTGCATGCTGATTTTGCCGGGGAGCCGTCGTTTGAACAGGTGTTGCAACAGGTCAAGCGAACGGCCCAAGAGGCGTTCGCGCATGGGGACTATCCGTTTGAAAAAGTGGTCGAGGACTTGCAGGTGGAGCGCAACTTGAGCCACAACCCGCTGATCCAGACGATGTTCACGCTGGAAACCGAGCCGCCGAGCCGCCAGTTGCAAGTCGACGGCTTGCAGGTGCGGGAGGAGCCGGTGGACAACGGCACGACGAAATTTGACCTCGTGATGCGGTTGGCGGTCGCGGAGGACGGGTTGCAGGGGCAGTGGGAATACAGCACCGACCTGTATGAGGCAGACACGATCGAACGGATGACGGGGCATTTTCTCACGCTGTTGCAACAGCTCGTGGCCGCGCCGGAGCTTCCCGTCGGGCGGCTGGGTCTGTTAGGCGAAGTGGAAAAAGAGCAGGTGCTTCACGCTTGGAACGCCACGGAGCGCCCGTTGGAGGAGGCTTGCATCCAGCAGTGGTTTGAACGGCAGGCCGAACGCACGCCGGACGGCTGTGCGCTGGTGACGTTTGAGGAGCAGGTGACGTATCGCGACTTGAACGAGCGTGCGAACCGCTTGGCTCACTACCTGCGCCGCCGCGGGGTGGGGCCGGACGTGTTGGTCGGACTGTCTGTGGAGCGGTCGGTCGACATGGTGGTCGGGCTGCTCGGCATTCTCAAGGCGGGCGGTGCGTACCTGCCGCTCGATCCGAACTACCCGCAGGAACGGCTGGCGTTCATGGTGGAGGATGCGCAAATCAAGTGGCTTGTGACACAGAACAAGTTGCGAGATCGGCTCCCTATTGGCGGGCAAGAGGTCGTCGAACTCGATGGCGACCGGTCGATGATCGCCGAAGAGAGCGCGGCCAATCCGCCGCTGCTCACCGCACCGCATCATTTGGCGTATGTGATCTACACCTCCGGCTCGACCGGCAAGCCCAAAGGCGTGTTGATCGAGCATCGTGGTCTATGCAACCTCGCGCAGGCGCTGTGGGAGCGGTTCGCGTTGACGGCGAGCAGTCGGGTGCTGCAGTTCGCCACGTTTAATTTTGACGCGTCGGTCTATGAGATGTTCCCGGCGCTGACGGCGGGGGCCGCTCTGTGTCTGGTGGCGCAGGAGGATTTGTTGCCGGGCGCGCCTTTGCACCGCACGTTGCAACAACTGCGGGTCACGACGCTGATGATGCCGCCGTCCGCGTTGGCGGTGACGTCCGACCGCGACCTGCCCGACCTGCAAACGGTCGTCGCGGGCGGGGAGGACTGCTCGGCGGAAGTGGCGATGCGCTGGTCGCAAGGTCGGCGTTTCGTAAACGCCTATGGCCCGACGGAAGGCACCGTCTGCGCCACGATGCAGGAGTATCCGGGACAGGGCAAGCCGACGATCGGCGGGCCGCTGCCCAACGTCAAGGTGTACGTCCTCGACCCGAACGGGCATCCGGTGCCGATCGGGGTGCCGGGTGAATTGTACATCGCCGGGGTGGGATTGGCACGGGGTTATTTGCATCGCCCTGAACTGACGGAGCGGGCGTTTCTTCCCAATCCGTTCGGTAATGACCCCGAGGAGCGGCTGTACAAAACGGGCGACCTCGTGCGCTATCGGACAGACGGGCAACTCGATTATCTGGGGCGGATCGACGAACAGGTCAAGCTTCGCGGCTTCCGCATCGAGACAGGGGAGATCGCGGCGACGTTGCGCGAACGAGAGGACGTGCGCGATGCACTTGTTCTGGTGCGAGGCGATTTGTCTGGAGGGCCGCGTCTGGTCGCATATGTGATCCCGGAGCGAGAGGAAGCGGATGAGCGGGCGTGGCGTCAGTTCCTGCAAGCGAAATTGCCCGCCTATATGGTGCCGACGACCTATGTGCAGATCAGCGCTTGGCCGCTGACCGCCAGCGGCAAAATCGATCGCCGCGCCTTGCCGATGACTGAATTGCGGGAGATGCGAGCGGATGAGGCGGTGGCACCGCGCACGGAAACGGAGCGGCAGATTGCGGCGGTCTGGCAGGAGGTGCTCGGGGTCGCGCAAGTCGGGATGACCGACAACTTCTTCGAGTTGGGCGGACACTCGCTGTTGGCGACACAAGCGATGTCCCGCCTGCGTGGGCTCGTACAGGCGCCAGTGACGGTGCGGGAACTGTTCCGCCATCCGACGGTAGAGGAATTGGCCGATGCGATCGACGGGATGGAGGCTATGGAGCCGGATGCGGGAGAAGAACGCCCGATCCCTCGTCTCGCACGGCAAGGAGCAGGGGAGCGATCCGATTGGTTCGAACTGTCGGCGGGACAACGGCGGCTGTGGTTCCTGCACCAGCAGGAAGCGGACGCCTCCGCCTATGCGATCCCCTACCAGGTTCGCTTGCACGGCCCGTTGTCGGTGGAGCGATTGGAGCAGAGCCTGAACCTCGTGATCGCTCGCCACGAATCCCTGCGCACGCGGTTTGCGGAACGGGATGGCAAGCCGATGCAACAGATCCTGCCGGAGCTGACCTTGCGAATCGAACGCCACGACTTGTCCTCTTTGTCCGAACCGGAACGGGAGCAAGAAGCGCGTCGTTTGGCGCTGGAGGAAGCGATACGCCCCTTCGATTTGGAAAAAGGGTCGCTGGTCAGGACGCATGTGCTTCAAATGGGACCGGATCAGCACATCTGGGTGTTGAACCTGCATCACATCATCGCCGACGGCTGGTCGATGCAAGTGTTGATGCGCGAAGTGACAGCGGCTTATGCGGCGCTGGAGCGGGGAGCGGACGATGTCCCGCTGCCTGACCTGCCGATCCAATACGCGGACTATGCCGCTTGGGAGACGGCGCGGATGCAAGGCACAAAGCGCGACCGCTTGCTGGAGGTGTGGCGCGACCAATTGGCCGATGCGCCGACCTTCTTGGAGCTGCCGACCGACCATCCGCGACCGCCCGTGTCGAGCGGTCGCGGGGCGACGATTCAGTTCGACCTGCCTGACGCGTTGGTGCAACGCCTGCGGGCGTTTGGTCATCAGGAAGCCGCGACGTTGTTCGTGACGTTGTTGAGCGCGTATCAAGCGTTCTTGCATCGCCTGACCCGTCAGGACACCACGTTGGTCGGGTTCCCCGGTGCGGGACGCAACCGTCCGGAGACGGAAGGGCTGATCGGCTTTTTCGTGAACACGCTGGTCAACCGTGCCGATTTCCGTGACGACCTGACCTTCCGCGAGCTGTTGCAGGAGGTGCGCGGGCGCGTGGTCGAGGCACAGGCGCATGACGAGTTGCCGTTCGACCTGCTCGTCGAGGCGTTGCAAGTGGAGCGCAGCCTGAGCCATCATCCCTTGGTGCAGACGTTGTTCGCGCTGGATGAAAGCGAGTGGGGAGACGATTGGGAACTGCCGGGCTTGCGAGCCGAGGCGGAGGAGATCGACAACGGCACGGCTAAATTTGACCTGCTGTTGCGGTTTGTCGCTCATGGAAATGGGCTGCGCGGTCAGTGGCAGTACGCGACCGACCTGTTTGACGCGGCGACGGTGGAGCGGATGACACGCCGCTTCTTGACGCTGTTGGAAGGCATTCTCGCCGATCCCGAGCAAGCGGTGACGCGCTTGCCGCTCTTGGCGGCGGAGGAAGAGCAGCGGCTGTTGCACGAGTGGAACGAGACGGATCGCCCTGTTCCGGTGGCTTGCCTGCACACGTTGTTCGAAGAGCAGGTGGCACGTACGCCCGAAGCGACGGCGATCTCCTATCAGGGAGAGACTGTGACCTATGCGGAACTGAACCGTCGGGCCAATCAGGTGGCACACCACCTGCGCGAGCGCGGCGTCGGGCCGGATGTGTTGGTCGGCCTGTCGATGAACCGCACGCCGCTGATGATCGTCGGCATGTTGGGGATCTTGAAGGCGGGCGGCGCGTATCTGCCGCTCGACCCGACGTATCCGCAGGAGCGCTTGGCGTTCATGATCGAGGACGCGGCGCTCCCCGTCCTGCTGACGGAAGCCGACTTGCGGGACAGCTTGCCGGAGCACCGGGCGGACGTGATCGAACTTGACCGCGATTGGGAGCGGATGGCGCAAGCAAGCGCGGAGAATCCGCCGCAGAACGCCACCGTCGACCACTTGGCCTACGTCATCTACACCTCGGGCTCCACCGGCAAACCCAAAGGCGTGCTGATCGAGCATCGCGGCTTGGGCAACTTGCTGCAGGCGGTTCAGGACTTCTACCGAATCGACGAACAAGCGCGGGTGTTGCAGTTCTCCACCTTCAATTTTGACGCGTCGGTGTACGAGATCTTCCCGACGTTGACGGCGGGGGCGACGCTGGTGATGGCGGAGCGCGACGAGATCATGCCGGGGCTGCCCCTGCACGGCTTTTTGCAAGCGCATCAGATCACCACGATGATGCTCCCGCCGTCCGGCTTGGCCGTCACGCCGGATGACGACCTCCCCTGTCTGCAGACGGTCGGGGGTCATGGCGAAGCATTGCCGACGGAAGTGGTCAAGCGTTGGGCCGCTCGCGGGCGTCGCTTCGTCAACGCCTACGGACCGACGGAAGCGACCGTCGCCGCTACGATGCACGTGTGTGCCGCCGATGGTGGGAAGCCGTTGCTCGGTCGTCCCTTGCCCAACGTCCGGCTGTACGTGCTGGACGCCGACTTGCAACCGGTGCCGATCGGCGTAGCGGGCGAGTTGCATGTCGCGGGCATCGGTTTGGCTCGCGGGTATCTGAACCGCGACGAGTTGACGGCGGAGAAGTTCATTCCGCATCCGTTCAGCGACGAACCGGGCGCACGTTTGTATAAGACGGGCGACCTCGTGCGGTACCTGCCGGACGGCACGCTCGACTATCTGGGGCGGATCGACGAACAGGTCAAGTTGCGCGGGTTCCGCATCGAACTGGGCGAAATCGCCGCCGCGTTGCGCCAACACCCGTCTGTCGGCGAAGCGGCGGTGATCGTGCGCGATGACCTCGCGGGTGGATCGCAACTGGTCGCCTATGTGACGGAGCAGGCGGGACAGACGCTCGAGGAAAAGGAGTTGCGTCGCTTCCTTCAAGGACGCTTGCCTGCCTACATGGTGCCGGCCGCTTACGTCAACTTGCCGCAACTGCCGCTGATGGCCAACGGCAAAGTCAACCGCCGCGCCTTGCCTGCGCCGGAAGCGAACGCTTGGGTACTGGAAGAGTACGTCGCCCCGCAGAACGAACGGGAGCAGCGCATCGCCGACCTCTGGCGGGAGGTGCTCGGGGTCGAGCGCATCGGGGTGACCGACAACTTCTTCGACCTCGGCGGACATTCGCTTCTGGCAACGCAATTGATCTCGCGGATGCGACAGGAACTTGGCGTCGAGCTGTCGATTCGCGATTGCTTCGAAACGCCGACCGTCGCGGGATGGGCGGAGAAAGCGGCGCAGCGGAGTGGGGAAGGAGCTACGAACGAGACGTCCTTGGCTCCGATTCCGAAGCTCCCGCGCCACGAATACTTGCCGTTGTCCTTCGCTCAGAAGCGCTTGTGGTTCATGGACAAATTGCACGGGAACTCGGCGCTCTACAACATGCCGTCCCTGTTGCGCTTGCAAGGCGACCTAAACCTGAACGCCTTGGAGCAAAGCATCGGCGACCTGATCGCCCGCCACGAGTCCTTGCGCACCGTGTTTCGGGATGAGCGGGGCGAGCCGGTGCAAGTGATCCGGGAGACGTTGACACCTCCCCTTTTCGTGACCGACTTGACCCATCGCCCGGAAGAGCAGCGGGAAGCGGAGGCACGCCACCGCCTGCGCGAACTTTCGATGCAGCCGTTCGATCTGGAGCAAGGGCCCTTGTTCCGCGTGCATGTGGCGCGGATCGGGGCGCAGGAGCATCTCTTGCTGCTCGTGATGCACCATATCATCTCGGACGGCTGGTCGATGAGCGTGTGGGTGCGGGAGATGTGCGCGTTCTATGATCGGGCGACGGGAGGAGCGGCTGTTGAGTTGGCCGACCTGTCGTGTCAGTATGCCGACTACGCGGCGTGGCAGCAAAGCGCGTGGGAGGAAGGCGACCTGGAGGAACAGTTGACCTATTGGGAGCGGCAGTTGAGCGGCGACTTGCCGGTGCTCAACCTGCCGACCGACCATCCGCGTCCCGCCGAATTCAAGTACAGAGGCGCATACGGCGAATTCCGCCTCTCTGCGGCATTGACGCAACGCTTGCAGGAGGTCAGCCGCAGCGAAGGCGTCTCCCTGTTCATGACGATGTTGGCCGCCTACTCCGCGCTGCTTCAGCGCTACAGCGGACAGGAAGAAGTGATCGTCGGATCGCCGATCGCCGGGCGCAACCGACCGGAAGCGGAAGGGCTGATCGGCTTCTTCGTCAACCTGCTGCCTCTGCGGATCGACCTGTCGGGCGTCGAGACGTTTTGCGAGTTGCTGCAGCGGGTGCGCGACCTGACCTTGGAGGCGTATGCCCACCAAGACGTGCCGTTTGAAAAATTGGTCGACCACCTGAAACTGGAACGGGACATCAGCCGCACCCCCTTGTTCCAAACGGTGATGATCTTGCAAAATGCACCGTTGCAAGACTGGCGATTGCCGGGCTTGCAGGTCGAGCGTATGGCACTTGACGGGGAAACGGCCAAACACGACCTGACGTTCTCCATGGAGGAACGCGAGGGCGAGATTTACGGCTTGGTGGAATACAACACCGATCTTTTTGAAAAAGCGACGGTGGAACGGATGATCGAACATTGGCAGGTCCTGCTCGAGTCGATCACCCGCCAACCGTCGAGTAAGCTCGCCTCTCTGCCGATGCTCGGCGAGGCGGAGCGTCTGCAGATCTTGGCACACAGCCAAGGGGTGCAAGGCGAGTACCCCGCCGACAAGACGCTCCAACAACTGTTCGAGCAACAGGTAGCCGAACGTCCGCAGGCGGTGGCCGTCGTGTTCGGCGACGAGGAGGTCACGTATGAGGAGTTGAACAGGCGTGCCAACCGATTGGCGCACGAGCTGATCGACCAAGGCGTGGAGCCGGATCAACCGGTCGGCCTCTGTCTCGACCGTTCACCCGCTCTGTTGGCAGGGATGCTGGGCATTCTCAAAGCGGGCGGGGCGTATGTGCCGCTCGATCCCGAACATCCGGCGGAGCGCATCGCCTTGATGGTGGAGGACGCGCAGGTGAGCCGGATCGTCACGGAACAGGCCCAACTGACCAAACTGCCGGACACAGAGGCGACCAAGATCTGCTTGGATACTCTCGAAGCGACAAGGGAAGGGCTGGCGACGACCAATCCGCCCGTCCGCTCCACCGCTCGCAACTTGGCCTACGTGCTGTTCACGTCCGGCTCGACCGGCCGACCGAAGGGCACCTGTATCCCGCACTATGCGATCAACCGCTTGGTCTGCAACAACGGGCAGTACCGCTTCACACCGACCGACCGCATCGGACAGGTGGCGAACGCCTCGTTCGACGCGGCGGCTTGGGAGATCTGGAGCGCGTTGCTCAACGGATCCGCGTTGGTGGTGATCACCAAAGAGACGGTGCTCAGCCCCGACGCATTTGCGGAAGAGATCGAGCGGCAGAAGTTGAACAAACTGACCCTCGCCACCGCCCTTTTTCACCAGATGGCGCGGACGCGGCCGGATGCGTTCAACCGCTTGGACTTCCTGGCTGTCGGCGGGGAAGCGTTCGAGCCCGCCTGCGCTCGTCTCGTGCTGGAACAGGGGGGACCGCAAGAGTTGATCAATGTGTACGGCCCGACGGAGAGCACCGTGATCGCCACCACCTATACCATTCGCGAAGTCGGCGAGAACCAGACCTCGATCCCGATCGGCCGCCCGATCCCCAACACAGAGACGTACGTGCTCGATACGAACGGAGCGCTCGTTCCGTTCGGCGTGCCGGGCGAACTGCACATCGGAGGCGACGGGTTGGCATACGGCTATCTGCACCGCGAGGAACTGACGGCGGAGAGATTCATCCCGCACCCGTTCTCCGACGACCCGCTAGCCAGACTGTACAAGACGGGCGACTTGGTTCGCCTGTTGCCCGACGGTCACTTGGAGTTCGTCGGTCGGATCGACCATCAGGTGAAAATCCGCGGTTTTCGCATTGAACTGGGCGAAATCGAGGCCGTCCTGCTGCAACACCGCGCGGTAAAAGAAGCGCTGGTCATCGCCCGCGAAGACGACCCCGGCGACAAACGCCTGGCCGCCTATGTCACGTTGCAAGACGGCGAACAGGCGAGCGTCGGCGACCTGCGCGAACAGGTCAAAGCGAGCCTGCCGTCCTACATGGTGCCGGCCGGCTTCGCGATCTTGGAGCGCTTCCCGATCACGCCCAACGGCAAAGTCGACCGCAAGGCGCTGCCCAAACCGGTCGCCGCGTCCGCGCCGTCTCAAGCGGAACACGCGGCGGCGCGCAATGACACGGAGCGCATCATCCTCGACATCTGGCAAGAACTGTTGCAAGTGCCGAACATCGGCATCCACGACAACTTTTTCGACCTTGGCGGACATTCGCTGTTGTTGGCGAAGGCGCATGAGCAGATCAAAGCGGCCACCGCTCGCGACTTCTCGCTGATGGATCTGTTCAAGTACCCGACCATCGCGGGCTTGATGGAAGCTCTCTTCCCGGATGGGCAGGCGGAGGAGGCCAAGCGAGCGGCACGCATGTCGCGTCGCGAGCGGACAGGAGCCGCTTCGGACGACACGGCGGTCGCCATCGTCGGTCTGTCCGGGCGCTTCCCGGACGCGGAGGACCTGCAGACCTTCTGGGACAACTTGCTGACGGGCAAAGAATCCCTGCAATTCTTCCCCGACGCGCAACCGCCGATGCCGATCCCGAACATCGTCATGGCGGGTGCGATGTTGGAACATCCGACCGACTTCGACCCCGAGTTCTTCGGCTACACCGAAGAGGAGGCGGCGTTGATCGACCCGCAGCAGCGCCTGTTGCTCGAATGCGTGCATGAAGGTTTGGAGGGCGCGGGCTACGACACGACCCGCTATGACGGTCGAATCGGTTTGTATGTGGCGGCAGGAGACAACACGTATGCCCAACTGGTGTTTGCCAACCCGGAGAACCTGAAAACGCCCAAGCAATTGATGGCGGCGTCGCTGGGCAACGACGCAAACTTCCTCGCGACGCGCACCTCGTACCTGCTCAACTTGCGCGGCCCGAGTTTCAACGTACAATCGGCCTGCACGGGCTCTGCCGTCGCGATTCATCTCGCCTGCCGGAGCCTGCTCGACGGCGAAAGCGAACTGGCCGTCGCCGCGGGCGTCAACGTGCGGGTACCGCAGAAGCAAGGGTACTTCGCCTATGATGGCGGCCCTTACTCGGTGGACGGACACGGATGCCGTCCGCTGGATGCGGACGCGACAGGCGCCTATGTCGGTGAAGGGGTCGGCGTGGTCGTACTCAAGCGCTTGACCGATGCGCTGGCGGACGGCGACCCGATCCACGCCGTGATTCGCGCCACCGCCTTGAACAACGACGGCGCACAGAAAACGGACTTCTCCGCACTGGGCATGGAAGGCATCGAGGAGGTGGCGCGGGAAGCGTTGGCAGCCACCGACATCGAGCCGGAGACGATCTCCTACGTCGCCGGACACTTCATGGGCACGCCGCTGAGCGATGCGGTGGAAGCGGAGGCGATCGCCAAGGTCTATGGCGGGAATCGCGAGGAGGAAGACCGCATCACTTTGCATTCGATCAAACCGAACATTGGGCACACCGGCGGTACGGCGGGGATCGCCAACGTCATCCAGACCGTCCTCGCGATGCAGCGGCAAACGATGCCGCCGCTAAACGGATTCTGCACGCCGAACCGGCACATCGACTTCGACCGCCTGTTCCGCGTGAGCACCGAGGCCACCCCGTGGGAAACGAAACAAGGCGTTCCGCGCCGCGCGGTCGTCAACTCGTTTGCGATGGGCGGCACGAACGCGCACATCATCTTGGAGGAAGCGCCGCAACAGCAGGAAGCGGTACCGAGCGAGCAAGAACACCATTTGCTCGTGCTCTCCGCGAAAACACAAACCGCGCTGGAGCAAGCGACCAAGCGACTGGCCGCCTACCTGCACGATCACCCGGACGTCTGCTTGGCCGACGTCGCGTACACCTTGCAGACGGGGCGCGCCGAACACGCGTACCGCCGTGCCGTCATCAGCACCGACCCTGCCGATGCGGCGGATCAACTGCTGGCGATGATCGGTCACGAGGAGGCAAGCTTCTCGACAAGAGCGGAGGAAACGGAAGCGATCGTCACGCTGCAAACCCTTGCCGACCACTGGTTGCAAGGCGAGGCGGTCGACTGGTCCTCGCTGTACGGCGAAGAGAAGCGTCGTCGCTTGGCGTTGCCGACCTATCCTTTTGAGAAAAAAACATGCGATGTGACCGTCCAACAAGTCAAGCACCAATAGGAACGTTAAACAGCAAAAAAAGATGTGCCGGCTACTCAAGCCAGCACATCTTTTTTCGTAAACGTGAAGAACGAGACGGTAAGTCCCGCCACCGCCCAGATCGTCAGCACGATCAGCGAGTAGCCGAGCGTGACGTCGGGAAGCTGCGACGTGCCGTTGATAAAGTCGGTCAGGCGCAGGTGCGACGTGAAAATGTACTTCGCCAGCGGAAAGTCGGACGCCAACTGGACGAGGATCGAGCCGCCGATCAGGATCGCCAGCATCACGCCCATGCCCGCCGCCGTCGAGCGGACGAGCACCGAGACCATAAACGACAGCGTCGCCACGACGATGGCGGCGAACCAACCGAGCCCGTAACTCGCCAAGATCAACTGCCATTGCGGCACCATCATCACATGCGACGTGTCGATCGCCCCGTTGACCGTCGAGAAGCCGGTGAACATCGGCGCGTCGATCCCTTGATAGCCGAAGAACAGGCCGGAGATCAGGTACGAGAACACGCCCATCGCCACCACGGTCAACGTCGTGTAGATCAACAGGGTCAGGTACTTGCTCAAGAGAATCTTCCATCGCTTCACCGGGCGGGTCAGCAACAGCTTGATCGTGCCTTCCCCGTGCTCGCTGGAGACGATATCGGTCGCCACCACGATCACCAACAGCGGCAGGAACAGCGAGATGCCAAACTGCATAAACACCCGCGTAAACGTCGGCGCCCCCGTTTCCGACGGGTTGATGTTGCGGTCGAGGTAGTATTTTTCCTGCTCCAACTGCAACTCCATCTGCTGCTTGCGCTCATCGGTCACCCACGACGACTGCATTCGCCGCTCCGTCTCCGTGATCGACTGCTGCAACTCGGCCCGCCAGTCGGTGACGCCGACTTTGGCCTGCAAGCGCTCCTGTTGCGAATACTGCCCGTAGGCGAACAGCGGGATCAACGCCAACAGGATCAACATCACGACGGCGAAGCGTTTTTTCCGCAAGACTTTCAAGGTTTCATTGCGCGTCATCCGCAACAAGCTAGGCAATCGAACCGCCTCCTCCCGTCAATTGCAGGAACAGATCTTCCAACTGCCCCTGAACGTTGACGCCGTAGAGAGCGACACCGGCTGCGATCAGCCGCTCGTTGATCGTCGCCACTTGCTCCGAAGTAACCACGGCGACGACCTTGTTGTCACCGAACCGCTCGACTTGATCCGCACCCAGCACATCCGTCAGCACGTGAACGGCCTTCTCCCGCGGCTCCACCGTCCACTCGATGCGGTTGCGACCTTTACGTACGATGTCCTCGACCAAAGCGACATCGAGAATCTTGCCTTGAGAGATAATGGCCACGCGATCACACATCATCTGCACTTCAGCGAGCATGTGCGACGACACGAACACCGCCAAGCCCTCTTCCAGCGCCAAGCGGCGGATAAACTCGCGCAACTCGCGAATCCCCGCCGGGTCGAGCCCGTTGGTCGGCTCGTCCAAGATCAGCACCTGCGGGCGGCCGAGCAGCGCTTGGGCGATCCCAAGGCGTTGGCGCATCCCCAGCGAGTAAGTTTTGACCTTCTCATCGATGCGGTTTTCCAACTTGACGAGTTGCACCACCTCTTCGATCCGCGCAGGCGTCACATCGTCGTACATCGCGGCAAAATGTTCGAGATTCTGCCGTCCGGTCATGTATTTGTACATCTCAGGGTTCTCGACGATGCAGCCGATACAGCGCATCGCGTCGATGAAATTCCGTTGCAGATCATAGCCGCCGATCACGACGCGGCCCGCCGTGGGCTTGATCAGGCCGACGATCATTCGGATCGTCGTCGTCTTGCCCGCACCGTTCGGGCCGAGGAAGCCGAACACTTCGCCGGCATACACGTCAAACGTAATATTCTCCACGATCATCCGTCGACCGATGCGCTTTCGCAACCCTTGCACCGACAACGCAACCGTGCGTGAGGATTGTTCCAAAGTGCTTCCTTCCTCCTTCTGAGAGGGGAGTTGCTTTCCTCTCGCCACTTACGTTCTATGATACAGCAAAGCGCCGTGAAAGTGGATGTCACGGCGCAGATAGACAAAAAAAGGACAGAGGCGCTCAAATTGGGGAAGGCATCCTCTGTCAGCAACGTGTAAAGAGGGGCGAGGGGTCGCCCTGAAATTTCATGTGAATCCAACAGGTTGCCCTGCACTGGTTCGATGAAAAGGTTCCTTACGAAATCTATTATATCAGGAAAATAAGGCAAACTCCAATATAAATTCAACGAAATTAACTTGACCATGTCCGAAAAAGTCAAGGGTCTATACTCACCTAGACGTTCCTCCTGTGATACTATATAAGAAGGAGGTGCCCTACACCATGAAGAAAACTGGCACAGGGTCCTGGCTGTTCGTCTCAGCGCTGTCGATCGTCAGTGCAGCGGTGCTGGGCATCGGTTTTTATCTGGCCTTGTTCCCTTCCGGCCAGACGGCAAGCGACACGCCGCAAGTGAAGGCGAACCCGCCGGCGGGACAGCCGCAAGCGCAACCGACCGCCGCACCGACGACAGCCGCACCGACGACAGCCGCTACGACCGATTCATCTACCTTACAACTCCTCGCCTTGGGCGACTCGCTGACCAAAGGCATCGGCGACCCCGAGGGCAAGGGATATGTCGGATATCTGAAAGACAGCCTCACCGCTCACGACAAACGCCAAATCGTCGCACAGAACCTCGGCGTAACCGGTCTCGAATCGGGTCAACTGCTGCGTTCTCTGCAAAGCGAAGGCGTGAAGCCGATGCTGCAGGAAGCGGGGGTCATCGTGATCTCCATCGGCGGCAACGACGTGACCCACGCGTTCGGCGGTGTGGAACAGCTGGTGTCGCAAGGCATCGACGAGAAGAAAGTCGTCAAGGCGCAAGACGAATACACCAAGAACCTGCAAGAGATCCTCACCATCGTGCGCAACGAGAACCAACGAGCACCGATCTTATTGCTCGGCCTCTACAACCCGTTCGAAGGCGTGTTCAACGACGGCGGGCAATCGAACCGCCTGCTGCTCGACTGGAACGACAACCTGCGCCTGACCGCTCAAGCGTTCCCGAACGTCAAGGTCGTCCCGATGTTCGACCTGTTCCAATGGAACACCGACCACCTGCTCTCCGTCGACCACTTCCACCCGAACCAAACGGGCTATCAGGAGATGGCCGCACGGCTCGAACAGGCGCTGCCGAAGAACTGATGTCTATAGAATAGAGAAACAACCAGGGGAAAAGAAGCACGGGCTCTCACGCCAGCGCTTCTTTTTATTTGGCAAAAGGTTCGCTGGGAAGCTCCATCAACCACTATAGGAAAGGTAGCAAGATGTGTGTCGGCGAACAAATTAAAAGAGGCGAGACGACCAAGTGTTTACGCTTGAATCGTTTTGCCTCTTTTGTACGTTTGAATCGTATCGTTCTCGGTTGGAAAGCTTTTTACTTCATCTGGGAGAGAATCTTACACACGTTCCGCTCAGCCTCTGCGCGTTTCTCTTCCGGTAGTTTGTCGATCAGATACAGGGCGGCGTAGGGGACTTTCAGGGCATGGGGATCGTTGTAGACTTTTTCCCACATCTTCGGTGAGGTAATTTGGCTGAACGCAGGTTCCTTGACTTCTGTATGCATCACTTCCGGTGCGATCTGGCGGTTGAGGCGCATCTGTATCCGGTGGTTGGGGAGGGACAGTTCGGTCAGCTCGCCGTAGCCCAACCGCTCAAACTCCATCAATGCCTGACCGTGAGTCAAGCCGTGCTCCACCTCACCCGTGAAGTGATACATCTTGCCGTTCAGCTTCTTGCCCGGATAGATCCGTGCACACTCGGCCAACGCCCGTTCGGCCATGTCCTCCAGCGTACGGTACTCCGGAATCGCCTCGATCTCCTGCGGGTCGAACTCGAAGTAATTCGGGATGCCCCAATACCGATCCGGATTCGCTTTCGTCGCATACATCAACCCTTCCGCAAACCCGTCGACGATGCTCGGCGTGATCATGTCCGGGCGATCCAAGAACGCTTTCAGCCCGAGGAAACCGAACGCCAACCCGTGTCCCGAATGGCTGAGACGCTCCGCATTCGCCCGCAGCGCGTCAACCACCTTGTCGAGCAACCTGCGATCCGCCTCTTCCGCCGCGAACGGTTTGAACAAGTCCGGGAACCGCTCCAGATACGACTCGCAGTTGCGCACCAAACCCGCTTGCACGTGCTCCGGCAGATCGAACTCCCGATCCATGTAGTACACCGCCAACATCGCCGCTCCGTAATGCCCGCTGAACCAGCCTTTCGTCTCACCGGTCCGTCCCAATCCGATCAACCCGAGTTCCAAATACTTTTCGCTTACCGTCATCTGGTATCGCCTCCTGTTCTTGGTTGGTTTTAGTATACTACTTTTTGCACATTTTTGTATATAAAGTTTTGTAATGCAGAACACATTTTTTCCCAGACGGAAAAAGCGCACCTGCCAAGTGGGCAAGTGCGCTTTGTCGCAATGTTGGCGAATCGTTTAGTTGTGAGCCGCAAACGCCTTCGCAATCTGCGCTCCGACGAGCGCGTTGTGCTTGACCAGCGCGATGTTGGTCGTGAGCGAGCGACCGGCTGTCAGTTCCTTCATTTTGCCGAGCAGGAAGGGGGTCACGTCCTTGCCTTTGATCCCGTTGTCCTTCGCTTCCTGCAAGCCGCGCTCGATGTTCTG
>DASTWJ010000007.1:0-3622 GCA_035776695.1 Bacilli bacterium | reverse complement strand
TGCGAAGCAGATTCAGAAACACCTGCTGCAACTGGTCGCAGTCGGCGTGGATCGGGCCGACATCTTCGCAGCGTTCGACGAGGCGCAAATTGGCATCGACGAACGCCCCCTGCATCAGTTGGCAAGTGTCCTGCACCAACTCCGTGATGCGACAGGTGCGGAAGTTCGGCTCCTGCGGTTTGGAAATCTGCAGGAAATGGTTGACGAGGTCTTCGATACGGCGCAGTTCGGACAGGATCATCGCGCCTTTTTTCTGTGACTTCTCGGAGAATTCCTCCTGCTTCAGCATCAACTGCATCGCCAGTTTGATCACGGCGACGGGGTTGCGGATCTCATGGGCGATCTGCGCCGAGAACTTGCCCATCGTCGACAGGCGCTCCGACTGGTGGATCGTCCGCTCCATCCGCACATGCTTGGTCACATCGCGCCCGACCAACAGCAGGGTCGATTGCTCGTTCAGGCTGTCTTCGATCCAGTGCGCATCCCAAGAAATGTGCGTGACATCGTTTTCATTGACCGCGTCGCAAGGACGCCTTTTTTCCTGAAAATCGCTGAGGTTGCGACGTTCTTGCAAGGCGATCAGCGCCGCGCTTTTTTGCGGAAACAAATCCTGCAGCCGCTCTTGCGTCGAGGCGCCGAATACGAGTTGCGCCGCCTTGTTGCTATGCAAAATCCGTCCGCTCGCATCGGTGACGAACATCAGGTTGTTGGATGATTCGATCACTTTTTCCTGCAGGAGCAGGGATTGATAATGTTCGGACTTTAAAATCATCGCTTTCTCGATCGCATGTCCGATCGAAAGCACGGTGCCCAGCATATAGGGGCTGTGTTCCGTCTTATACGCAGCGATCGCCAGTGCGCCGACGATCTGCCCTTGGTCATCGTGCAGCGGTGTCGCCGCACAGCTCATGCCGTGGAGCGCCTCCAGAAAATGCTCGTCGCCGACCATGTGAACGGGCGCGTCCTCCGCCAAGGCGGTGCCCATCGCATTGGCGCCGAACCTCGCTTCGGTCCAGACCATGCCGGGCGTCGTGTGCTGCTGCAACAGCTCGTTCGGCAAGCGTTCGCCGCGCGTGGACAGCAGGACGCCGTCTTGATCGCAAATCGCCACGATGCACTCGCTCTCGACGGTGCGGTACAGGTGATCGACATAGGGCAATGCCGCTTCCAGCAACAGGCGGCTGGCGTGGATTCGCACCTGCAGTTCGCCCGCAGGCACGGGCGGATCATCAGGCATTCGCAACGGGTCGACGCCTAAGTGCACCGAGCGTTCCCACGCGGCTTGGTATTTCGAATTGGGAGACAGTTGGATGTCGTTTCTCAAGATGATTCCCCCTAGGAATCGCGAAATTGCTCTTGTCATGATTATACCAGAACAGGAAAAGGGTTGTGACCCTCGATGTCGAAGTTATCTTTTGACATTCGGAAAATAAATGGAGGACGTCCATGAAGACCACCAGACATCGCCCAGACTTCATCCTGTTCGTCGTCATCGTCCTGTTGGTGCTATTCGGCTTGGTGAACATCTACAGCGCCAGCACCATCGTTTCCCTCCAGATCTACGGAGACACCGATGCGGTGTTTATGCGCCAGTTGCTTTGGGTGTTCGTCGGCCTGTTCCTGATGCTCTTTTTCATGAACTTCACGTACACGCGCTGGCAGAAGTTATCCAAGCTGTTGCTGCCGCTCTCCTACCTGTTGCTAGTGATGGTCTTTCTGCCCGAGCCGATCGGCGTCCTCATCAACGGCGCCCATCGCTGGGTCAACCTCGGCATCCAGTTTCAGCCGTCCGACTTGGCGATGTTCTCGATCATCGTCTACCTCGCCTACCTGCTGACGAGGAAACAGGAGCGGATCCTCGATCCGAGAGCCTCCTTCTGGCCGCCGATGGTGCTGATCGCCGCCGGGTTCGGGCTGATCATGCTCGAGCCGGATATGGACACCGCCGTCACCTACGCGGCTTGTCCGTTCCTCCTGATGTTCGTCGCCGGCGTCCCGTTCAAATACTTGCGCAACACGTTTATCGTCGGCGTCGCCGCCCTCGTGCCGCTGGTGTTCGTCGGGTACCGGGCGGCGCGGATCAAGTCGTACCTCGACCCGTGGAATTCGGTCGAACACTACGGCTACCAGATCATCCAGTCGCTGTACGCCATCTCGACGGGCGGCTGGACGGGACGCGGTTTGGGGCACAGCATCGAGAAATTCTCCTACCTGCCGGAGCCGCACACCGACTTCATCTTCGCGGTGCTGTCGGAGGAATGGGGCTTTATCGGCGGCGCGTTTTTGATCGTCCTCTATTGCATCCTGATCTGGCGCGGCCTGCAGATTGCCACCCGCGTGCGCGATCGCTTCGCATCGCTGTTGGCGGTCGGCATCACGGCGAACGTCGGCATCGCCGTCTTCCTCAACATCGGGTCGGTGACCAACCTGTTGCCGGTCATCGGGGTGCCGCTGCCGTTTATCTCCTACGGCGGGACGTCGCTGTTGGTGAAACTGGTCGCGATGGGCATACTGCTCAATGTGTCGCGCTATACGGAGCAACAGGCGATCACCGAGGACAAGGCGCCGATGCGCCCGCAGCGTCCGGTCGCCGTGCCGGGGCCGGGGGCCAAGTAAGCATTCAGAGGTGAAGACAGTGATCTTTCAACAAAAACCATACATCAACGATTTGGGACGCGACATCTATCAGATCGACCTGCTCGACAACGGCGAGCGCGGCCGAACCGGCTGCTATGTGATCAAAGGGGAGAAAATCGCGCTGGTCGATGTCGGGTCCTCGCCTTCGCGCCAGCAGATTCTCGCCGGAATCGCGGAGCTCGGGATGACGCCCGATCAGATCGACTATGTGATTGTGACCCATATTCACTTGGATCATGCAGGCGGGTTGGGCTATCTGATGCCCTTGCTGCCGAACGCGACGGCCGTCTGCCACCCGCGGGCGGCACGGCATATGATCGACCCGTCGCGCCTGATCGCCGGAGCGAAAGCCGTGTACGGCGACGACTTCGACAACCTGTTCGGGCAGATCGTGCCGGTGCCGGAGGAGCGGTTGTTGATTCGCGACGAGGGGGATCAACTCGACCTCGGCGGCGGTCATCTGCTGACGTTCTACGACACGCCGGGGCATGCCCGCCACCATTTCTCGATTCACGATGCGGGGTCGCGCGGAATCTTCACCGGCGACACGGTCGGCGTGCGGTATGTGCCGGAGCTGACGGGCTGGGACTTCATCCCGATCTTCCCGTCGACCTCGCCTACAGAGTTCGATCGCAACGCCGTTTTCGCGTCCATCGACAAGTTGCAACAAGTGGACGTAGATCGAATCTACCACGCCCACTTCGGGATGACCGAACCGGCATCGGCGGCGTTTGAGCGCACGTTGAAGACGGCTGATGACTACGACCGCATGTCCCGCGAGCTGTTCCGTCCGGGGCTGCCGTGGGAAGAGCTGGCCGAGAAGATTCGCGACTACATCCGCGCCGACTTGAAAGCCCAAGGGCTGGCGGGCGACGACCTCGACCTGTCCGGCATGGAGCTGGATATCCGCTTGAACGCACAAGGGATGCTGTTCGTGTTGGAGAAAGAGCATCGGAAGAAGCAGGAAGCGGAGCAAGAGGGGAAG
>DASTWJ010000006.1:0-4839 GCA_035776695.1 Bacilli bacterium | reverse complement strand
TTGGACATCAGGTCGTCGGTGATCTTGTTCGCGGCGCGAATCAGGTCGTCGGTGTTCAGCGGCTTGCCTTGGGCCGTCAAGTCGAGCGCCTTCTGGACGGCGCCGATCGCGTTGAGACGCGACACGTCGCTGATCGGGTCGATGTCTTCGATCGTGCCGATGAAGTCGTCCTCGACGTAGACGCCGTGGATGCCGAGCGATTCGAGCCGAGATTTGTAGGCGGGCTTGATCGAAGCCCCCTTGTTGAGCAGAATTTTCTGGTCCGGTCCGTAGAGGGGTCGCGCGAGAGTGTGCACTTCCGAGCACTCGCGCAGGGGAATCATTTTCATTGCGAGTCACCTGCCAAACGGTTTCTTTGACACCATTTTACACGGTTCGACGCAAAGAAGAAATAGTTTTTTAACAAAACTACTAATTTTTGGATTACAATTAATGCCAAATGCATTAACCGTGCGTTTTGTGCGCATCAGTCGAGCCGTTAGAAAACTTGAATTTTTCGGGGTGGTGATCCTTTTGGAAAAGGTAACGTTTCGAGCGGCTGTGCCGGATGATCTGCCGGAGATGGGCGAGTTGTTCACGAAACGTCCTGCGGAAGAGCGCACCGCCCGGATGAAGTCGCGGTATGCCATTGAGCCGACCGGCTGGCATGTGGCGGAGCGCGACGGGGTGATCGTCGGGTGTTGTCAGGTGGTCTTCCCTCGCCCCGGCGACGCGTGGTTGCAGTGGATGCGGATTCGCCCGAGCGAGCAGGGCAGCGGGATCGGCGGAGCGTTTTCCGATTATGTGGAAGCACAGGCCCTACGCGGCGGCGCGAAAACGGTGCGGCTGAACACGATGGTGTCCAACAAGCGCGTCCACAACATGATGGGCGGCGCTCGCGGCTACACCGAATGGGCGCGGTGGACGCGGCTGACCGGGCTGAGTCGGTCACAGGCTTTTTCATTGGCGCGGTTGCGTGAGGTGTCGGAGACGACCGATGCCGATCGCGTGATGGAATGGCTGGAGGCGCAGGAGGGGCATGCCGCGGCGTTTGCGGCTGTTACCTGTCCGACCGATTACAAGAAGACGGTGTCGCTCGATCCGGCGCTGCTCCGCAGTCTGATGCGAAAGAAAAAGGGGCGTCGGGCCGGCTGCGTGATCGCGGAGCAAGACGGCGCGATCGAAGGCGTCGCCTTGTATGCGGTACGCAAAGGTGAACTGCGCGTCCTCCAACTGGTCGCCTCGACGAAGAGTGGCGGCTTGGCGGCAGCGGGAGGGGCCGTCTCCAAGGCCCGTCCACGCGATCGGGTATCGATCCAGGCAGCAGGTGCGGAAGAAGGGCTGCTGCGACAGTTGGAGGCCAAGTTCCGTAAGAACGGATCGAAGCGACACGATTTTTACGTGTTCGGAAAGCGGCTGGAGGAGTGACAAAAAGGCAGACCTGCTGACAGGTCTACCTTTTTGCTTAGCGATCCTATACGTGTAGCAGCTCGCGTCATCTTTTCTTTTGCAGGCGAAGCAGGACTTGAAGCAAGTTGCTCTCATCCTGCCGCAACCGTCGATTCGGGTGGTACATCCGGCGAATCGACAGGTCGGGGTCGTAATTCAAACGACCCTGCCGCAAAAGCCGAAGATAGAGGGCGGTGTCGGCCAGCAGACGACCTTCGCCGGGGTAGTCGGTCGGATACCCGCCGACCCGCTTCACGGCGTCCAGACGCAGAAGCGGCGGCGCGATCCATGTTTGCTTGCCGAGCCGTGCCAGCAAGCGGCGACGAGAGGCGGTTCGTTCGCCGCGACAGGTACGAATGTGGCGCGGCGGAGATGCGTTGTTGTCCCACAACTCAAGGTCGCCGTATTGGCCGACCGTCTCGTCGTCCGCCCTACTCAGGTTGTACTCGAGGTTGGAGAGCAGATCGTGATCCGGGTCATCTCCAGCTTCGAGCACAAGCAGGTAGTCGCCGCGTACGTTTTCCAACGCCAGATTGACCAGTTTGGCTTTGCCGCAGGGGATGTTCGGTTGCACATGCACCAGCGGCAGGGTGCGAGGCCAGGTGGCAGGGAGCAGGTCGGCGCTTTGGATACGCGGGTTGTCGGCCAGTACGAAGACGGCGCATTCGCCGTGCAGTTGCCGCCGCAGGTTGTTCAGGGTCTGGTTCAGAAGTGCGGCCTCGCGCCCGTAAAGCAAGATCGTCGTGCGGGGCAGGAGATTGTGCGCCCCGGAGCGAAGTGTGCGAACCATAGCGGTAGGAGTGCGACTCATGGGGGAACCTCCTGTTTTTTCGTTGTACGAACGGGTCGGTTATACTATATGTAGGGGCTTGCCGAGATCGTGTCCTGCGGCAACGCCCGTTTTGGGAAAAGGAGACGTGGCGATGAGGGAAGAGGAGCAGCACCCATTGGACTATTTGCTGTATGTCAAATACATGAACGAAGAGGATTATTTTGAAGCGCATGAGGTGTTGGAAGGGTATTGGCACGGGGATCGAATCGATTTTTACAAAGGCTTGATCCAGTTGGCGGTCGGGCTGTATCACTTGGGTTCCGGCAATGTCGGCGGTTTTCATGCGCTGTTCAAGCGGGCGATCGAGTTGTTGCAACCGTATCGGCCGGAGTATCGGGCGATGGATGTCGAGCGGATCGTGCGCTATATGGAGGAGTGTCGGAGCCAAGTGCCGCAGGTGGCGCTGATGGAGCGAGAGGACGTGGAGAAGCTCGGAGTCGAGCGGATCAGGTTGTCCCTGACCGACGGCACGCCGATTCCGACGGTCGACCCGCGGCCGAAGGAGGAAGAGGATGACGAAGAGTAAGTTGCATTTTATGCCGCACGACGTGGCGGTGGAGGTCCGCAACGGGGTCTCGATCCTCGCCGCCGCTCGCAGCGCGAAGATCCCCTTGTCCAGCAAATGCGGCGGGCGCGGTGCTTGCACGACGTGTAAAGTGCAGGTGACGCAAGCGAGCGCCCCGATGCCGGAGCTGTCGCGGATGGAGAAGCATATGTTAAGCGACAGGATGGTCAAGGCGGGGTTTCGTCTCGGCTGCCAGTGTCGGGTGACGGGCGATCTGGAGATCGAGATTCCGGAGGACCCGTTGAAGCGGACGATTCGCTTGCAGTTGGAAGCGGCGAGGCGGGAGAAAGCGGAGCAGGAACAGGAAGAGCGTGCCAAGCGAGAGAGTCGCGAAGCACTGGGAGATGCCTAGGATCCTGATGACGCCGTTTCTCGGCTATGGGGCGGCCTACTTCGTGGGGCAGGATGCGATCAAGGGGGCCAATGCGACGGGCAACTTGGCGGCAACCTGTTCCTCGCGTTTAAAGTAAATTGTGAAAGAGGAAAACACCGTCCTAGTGGCGGTGCTTTCTTGTTGATCCACTATCCACAAATTGCAAATGTTTTGCTACATCGGAAGCACGAGTGGAGGGGGAAACAAACGTGCAAGCACAGATGAGATATAGGCTGGATCGATTAAACCAAGCGGACATACCTTCGATTCTCTTGTTGTCGCAGGCGATGGGATGGGATTATCACGAAGCGGAGTTGCAGACTATTTTTTCCTCCGGGATTGTTTATGGCCATCGGGCAGAAGAGGGGCAGTTGGTCTCCAGTGCTGCCATTTTGCCGTATGAGGGGAAAGTGGCGTCTCTAGGGCTTGTGATGGTGCATCCTGAGCATCGGAGAAAAGGACTGGGGGAAGCGATGACACAACGTGTGATCGATGCGTTGCCGGATCGGAGCATCCCGATCATGTTGATCGCTACGGACGAGGGGAAGTCGTTGTATGAGCGGATGGGTTTTCGGACTGTGGAAACGACTCATAAGTTCATAGCGGAGCGGTATCGGGTTGTAGAGGAGCCGCAGGTTCCAAGTGGGTATGAAGTGAAAGCCATGACGCAGGAGCATATCTCGGATGTGTTGGCGTTGGATGCGGGTGCGATGGGGGCGAGGCGTGAGGCGTTTCTGCATGCGAGGATCAAGCAGGCGCGTGAGGGAGTCGTTCTTGTTTCCCAAGGCGCTGTTGTAGGATATGGATTGAGTATCCTGAGCCTGAACAATCAGTTGAATATCGGCTCGATTGTTGCGCCTGATTCTGTAGGGGCAATTGCTTTGATTCATTCTCTGGCCAAGGATTGGCAGTGCTCAATTCGGATCGATGTCCCTTCTGAAAAAGAAGACCTGTGCCGGCATCTAAGTGCTAGTGGTTTTGAAGCGGTTCGAATTCCACCGACGATGGTGATGAACGCGGACCGCATTCCACATCGAAATGGGAAGCTACATGCGATTGCTGCACAAATTTTTGGATAAGGATCAGTTGCAATTTTAGAGAAAGCCCAAATCCCTCATGTCCACCGACACGAGGGATTTTCCCTTCTAGCTCAAATAATTCGCGACCAACTCATCCAGCGCATCCGCCGACTTTTTGTCCAACCAGCCGCGGTGGGCGAATTTCAGGCGGCCTTTGCGGTCTTTGTCGAGGGCGAAGAGGACGAAGTCGTCGTCTTGGTCGATGCATTCGCGGCAGTAGGCGTCGAGTTGGTCGATGTCGTCTTCGGAGCGGAAGAACCAGAGGCGGCGGGGGATCAGGCGGGCATAGCCTTCCTGCTTCTTCAGTTTGTCATGCAGGGGCTTGTATTCTTTGTCTTCGTCGGTCAGGTTGGCGATCAGCAGGTAGTTGGTCATGGAAGCATCTCCTTTCGTTACACGAACACTTTTTGCAATTGGTCGGTCACTTTGGCATCCGCCCACGCGACATAGCCGGCTTCTTCACCCAACTCGAAAATCACAAGGTCGTCGTCGGCGTCGATCGCTTCTCGCAGGTAGTGATAGACGTCGTCGCGGTCGTCTTCGGTGGAGATCAGCCAGGAGG
>DASTWJ010000005.1:0-30569 GCA_035776695.1 Bacilli bacterium | reverse complement strand
ATCAACCGGATCGAGTGGGCGGTGCGCACGTTTGCATTTGCCCCGCACGATGTGATTTTGCAAAAAACGCCCTATGTGTTCGACGTGTCCGTGTGGGAGTTGTTCACGTGGATGTTCGTCGGGGCGCAGGTCTGCTTCTTGCCACCGGGTGCGGAGAAGGAGCCGGATCGCATTGCGGCGGCGATCGAGCAGTACGGCGTAACGGCGGTTCACTTCGTGCCATCGATGCTGTCTGCTTTCCTCGATGCGTTGGAAAAAGGAGAGCTGTTGCGGAAGCTGTCTACGGTGCAGTGGGTGTTCGCGACCGGCGAGCCGCTGACGACCAAGCAGGTACAACGCTTCCACAAGGTGGTGCATCCGTTCAACGGCGCCCGGATCTACAATTTGTACGGCCCGACGGAAGCGACGGTCGAAGTGTCGGCGTACCAAGTACCGGTCGAGTTTGCCGGAGACGCGGTGCCGATCGGCAAACCGATCGACAACACCAAGATCTATGTGCTCGATGCGCAACAGGGATTGCAACCGATCGGCGTGCCCGGCGAATTGATGATCTCCGGGGTCAACGTGGCACGCGGGTATTGGAGCCGACCGGAGCTGACGGCCGAAAAGTTCGTCCGCGATCCGTTCGATGAAACCGCGCGGATGTATAAGACGGGTGACTTGGCCCGCTGGTTGCCGGATGGCAACCTCGAATACTTGGGCCGGATGGACCATCAGGTGAAGATTCGCGGCTATCGGATCGAGCTCGGAGAGATCGAGGCGCAGTTGCTGCAGGTCGGCGCTGTGAAGGAAGCGGTCGTTTTGAACCTCGAGGATGCGCAGGGCGACAACTATTTGGCCGCCTATCTGGTGACGGAAGAGAAGAGGACGGCTGCTCCGTTGCGTGAAGAGCTGGCAAAAGTGCTGCCCGACTATATGATCCCCTCCTATTTCTTGTTCTTGGATCGGATGCCGGTTACAACCAACGGCAAAGTCGACCGCAAAGCGTTGCCCGAACCGACTGTCGATCTGGTGCGCACCACGGAGTATGTGGCTCCGCGCACGCAGACGGAAGCCGACTTGGCGATGCTCTGGGCGGCGGTCTTGAACATCGAGGAGGTCGGGGTTCACGACAACTTCTTCGAACTGGGTGGGCACTCGCTGAAGGCGAACGACTTGATCACCCGCCTGTACCGCGAGTGGCAGGTGGAACTGCCGTTGCGCGAGGTGTTCCAATACCCGACAGTGGCGGAACTGGCCGTTCGTTTGGAGGCGGCCGAGCGCACGGAGTATGAGGAAATCCCGCCCGTACAGCAGGCGGATGCCTATCCGATCTCTCCCGCCCAGAAGCGACTGTTCGTTCTCGATCAGTTGGAAGGCCCGAGCACCCGTTACAACATGTCGGCGGCGATGCTGGTGGAGGGCGAGCTCGACAAGGCGCGTTTTGAAGCCACGTTGCGCACGTTGATCGATCGCCACGAATCCCTGCGCACATCGTTTACGTTCCAAAACGGGGAAGCGGTGCAGGTGGTGCATGATGAGGTACCGTTTGTGATCGATGAGCTGGAGGGCACGGAGGACACGGCACACCGACAGATCCACGAGTATTTCCGTCCGTTCCAACTGGATGTGGCACCGCTCTTGCGAGTTGGTTTGCTAAGAACGGGTCCGCAACGCGCTTATCTGCTGCTCGACATGCACCACATCATTTCCGATGGCACGTCGATGGGCATCTTCATCCGCGAGTTTATGCAGGCGTATGAAGGGCAGGAGTTACCGTTGATGTCTGTGCAGTACAAGGACTTCACGGTGTGGCACGCCGCTTCCGATGCGGCCGACAAAGCGGAGGCGCAAGCGCCGTTCTGGCAGGAAGAGTTCGCCGACGCCGTGCCGGTGTTGGATCTGCCGCTGGATGCGCCGCGCCCGCTGACGATGAGTTACGAAGGCGCGAAGCATCACTTTGAAGTGAGCGCCGAGTTGAGCGAAGCGCTGCAGAAGTTCTCGCAGGAGCAGGGCGTGACGCTGTTCATGACGCTGCTGGCCGCTTTTAACGTGCTGCTAGCGCGATATTCCGGGCAGCAGGACCTCGTGGTCGGCTCTCCGGTCTCGGGGCGCTTCCATCCGGCGCAAGAGCAGATGATCGGGATGTTTGTCAACACATTGGCGTTGCGCAACTTCCCGGCGTTTGACAAGCCGTTTGCGCAGTTCGTGCAAGAGGTAAAAGAACGCCAACTGCGGGCGTTCGAGCATCAGGAGTATCCGTTCGACAAACTGGTGGAAACGGTGCAACCTGCACGCGACCAGAGCCGTAGTCCGGTGATCGACACGCTGTTCGTCCTTCAGAATCGTGAGCAGCATGAGTTCGCTTGCGAAGGGCTCACACTGGCTCCTTATCCGCTGGACATGCCGCTGGCCAAATTCGACCTGTCCTTCTACGCGGCGGAAACAGAATCGGGCTTTGCCTGCGATCTGGAGTACAGAACGAAACTGTTCGCCGCGGAGACGATCGCAGGTATGGCGGATCGACTGGTTCGCGTGCTGGAAGAGGTCGTCCGCGACCCGCAGCGACCGATCGGTGATCTGCAGTGGCTGGCGAGCGAAGAGCAAGCGCAAGCGATCGCATGGGCGACGGAGCAGGACGAGCGTTACGTGTTGAACAAACGCGGTCGCCTGCAACCGGCGGGGGTGATCGGGGAATTGTATCTGACCACACCGCCGCAAGAGCAACCGAAGGAGAACGGGTGGCCGTCTGAGGTCGCCCATCCGGTCGAACCGGATCGCACGTTGTACCGCGCCGGCGTGACCGCACGCTATACGCAAGCGGGTTCGTTGGACGTGATCGGTCGTTCCGATCAAGAGGTGATGCTCAACGG
The DNA here is from genome assembly GCA_035776695.1 of Bacilli bacterium. Lineage (GTDB taxonomy): Bacteria > Bacillota > Bacilli > Tumebacillales > Tumebacillaceae > Tumebacillus. The sequence goes on along the minus strand of DASTWJ010000005.1, from coordinate 27,717 downwards.
GTATCGTCTCCACTTGGCTGATGTGGCCAAAGGGTTGCAAGCGCATGACGAGGTGCGAGAAGCGGTCGTAATCCTGCGTGAGATGGCAGGGCGCGAGGTGCTCTGCGCCTATGTCGCCACCTATTTGGCGGCGGCAGAAGTCAAAGCGTACGCCGAATCGATCCGGCCGGAACCGCTGGTGCCCTCTTACTTCACCGTATTGGCGGAACTTCCGCGCACAGTTGCGGGCGACGTGGACGAAGCGTTGTTGCCGCAGCCGCAAGCGATGGAGGAGGCAACCAAGGAGAGCGGCCCGATGAACCCGACCGAGGCACGGCTGATGCAGATCTGGTCGCAGGTGCTCGGTCAGGCAGCGATCGGGGCGGAAGAGGACTTCTTCTTCGACCTGAGCGGCAACTCGATGCAGGCAACCGCGCTGGTGGCGCACGTGTTCCAAGAGTTCGGCGTCGAGATGACGCTGCGCGATGTGTTTGAAGCGCCGACGATCGAGGAGATGGCGGAGCGGATCATGGCGTCCGATGCGATGGCCGACCGGCAGATCCCGGTGGTGGCGAAGGCGGCTCAGTATCAGGTATCTTCCGCCCAAAAGCGCTTGTACATCCTCAACCAACTCGAAGCGCAACCGACCGCCTACAACATGCCGGATGCGTTGATCGTGGAAGGGGAGCTGGATCATCGGCGTTTCGCCCGCGCGTTTGAAGCGTTGGTCGCGCGTCACGAATCGCTGCGCACCTCGTTCGCGTTTGTCAACGGCGAGTTGACCCAACAGGTACACGAGCAGGTCGCGTTCGCCGTCGACATCCGACAGGTAGACGAGGCGGATGTGGCGCGTCGGGCCGAGGAGTTCGTTCGTCCGTTCGATCTGTCCCAAGCCCCGTTACTGCGGGTCGAATTGTTGCAGCTCAAACCGGCTCGCCATGTGTTGCTGTTCGACATGCACCATATCATTTCGGACGGCACCTCGATGGAGATTGTGATTCGCGATTTCCTCGCGCTGTATGAAGAGCGTGATCTGCCGCCGCTGCGGATTCAGTACAAAGACTACGCCGCGTGGCAGACCGAGTGGCTGGAAGGCGAAGAGATGCAAAAGCAAGCTCTTTATTGGAAGGAAGTCTTCGCGGAGGAACCGCCGGCGCTCGATTTGCCGAACGATTTCCCCCGCGGGGCGCGGATGGATTTCCAAGGCGATGCGGTGCGCTTCCAACTGGGGCGTGAACTCAGTGAGCATGTCCGGCAGACCGTCTCGGAACAGGGCATCACGTTGTTTATGTTCCTGCTCGCCGGGTATACGGCGCTCTTGCATCGCTACACCGGTCAGGAAGATGTCGTGGTCGGCGCTCCGATCGCCGGACGTCAGCATCAGGATATCGTGCCGTTGATCGGCATGTTCGCCAACACGCTGGCCCTGCGTGCGAAGCCACAAGCGGACAAGTCGTTCCGCCAGTATTTGCAGGAAGTAAAAAATGTGGCGCTCGGGGCGTATGAGCACCAAGAGTATCCGTTCGAACTGTTGGTCGATCAACTGCAGTTGAAACACGACCTCAGCCGCAACCCGCTGTTCGACACGATGCTCGTGTTGCAAAATGAAACCTCGACGCTGGAATCGCAAGGGCTGACGTTCGCTCCATATCATTCGGAGACGACCGCTTCCAAGTTCGACTTGATCCTGCATGCCGTGGACAAAACGGAAGGCATCGAGTTCATCCTGGAGTATCGCACGTCGTTGTTCCGTGCGCAGAAGGTCGAAGGCATCGCGCAGCATTTGGTACAGTTGATCGCTTCGGCCGTCGCGCAACCGGATGCGGCGATCGGTGACCTGACGATTTTGAACGAGCAGGAAAAAGCCGAGCTGTTACGGATGGGCGGTGCGCAACAAGAGCGCCCGACCGAGACGATGCACCAAGTTTTCGAACGAAGAGCGGCCGAAACGCCTGAGCGCATCGCTTTGCAATACGGCGATGTGGAAGTCAGCTATGGCGCGTTAAACGCACGCGCCAACCGCTTGGCTCGTCTGCTCCAAGAGCGCGGCTTGCAGTCCGGTGATTTGGCTGCGGTGCTGATGGAGCGTTCCCCGCGGATGGCGGAAAGCATACTCGCCGTCTGGAAGGCGGGGGCGGCTTATATCCCGATTGAGCCTTCGTTCCCGAAAGAGCGCATTCTGACCATCCTGCAGGATGCGCAGACGAGAGTGGTGATCACCGATACGAACTGCGGCACCGATGAACAAGGGCTGCCGTATTGGCCGCAGCAAGTCGATCTTGATGCCGTGGCGGAGCGGTTGCAGGAGTTCTCGTCCGATGACCTGTTGCAACCGGTGTCGGTGGATGATCTGGCGTACGTGATCTACACGTCTGGCTCTACCGGCAAACCGAAAGGCGCGATGATCGAGCATGTCGGGATGATGAACCACCTCTGGGCGAAAGTGGAGGATCTGGGCTTGACCGCACAAGATCGGATCGTCCAGAATGCCTCGCACAGCTTTGATATCTCGGTGTGGCAATATTTCGCGGCGTTGGCTGTCGGCGGGACGACGGTGATCTACCCGAATAAGGTCACACTCGATCCGAGCCGCTTCTTAGCTGTGACGGCGCAGGAGCGGATCACGATTCTGGAGGTCGTACCCTCCTATCTGGGGCTGTTGTTGCGACTGGCCGAGGACGGGGCGACCGATCCTCAGCGTCTCGTCCATCTCCGCCATCTGCTCGTCACGGGCGAAGCGTTGCAAGCCGAACTGTCGAGACAGTGGTTCGAGCTCTTCCCGGCGATCACGCTGGTCAACGCGTACGGCCCAACCGAAGCGTCCGATGATGTGACTCATCATATCATGACGGCGGCGCCGGAGACCGAATTGGTGCCGATCGGCCGCGCGGTGCGCAACTTCAACCTCTACATGGTCGACCAGCGGATGAACCTGCAACCGTTTGGCGCCGTCGGTGAAATCTGCGTCTCCGGCTTCGCGGTCGGACGCGGCTATCTCGGCGATACGGAGAAGACGCGCGCGGCGTTTGGGGAAGACCCGTTCGTCGAGGAGCCCGGCCGTCGCCTGTACAAGACGGGCGACTTGGGCAAATTCCTGCCCGACGGTTCGGTGCAGTACCTCGGACGACTCGACCATCAGGTCAAAGTGCGCGGGTTCCGCATTGAACTCGGGGAGATCGAACACCAATTGCTCCGGCACCCGCAGGTGCGCGAAGCGGTGGTGATGGATCGCCAAGATGCCAATGACATGACCTTCCTCTGTGCCTTTGTCGGCGGAGAGGGCGAACTGAACGAAGCGACGCTGCGCGCTTCCTTGGCGCTCGACCTGCCGGACTACATGATTCCCGCTTCATTCGTCCTCTTGGAGCAGATGCCCTTGACCCCCAACGGCAAGGTGGATCGTAAAGCGTTGGCTCGCCTGCAAGTAAGTGCCGGTTCGACCCAAGAGCTGGTCGCGCCGCGCACGCCTTATGAAAAAGCGTTGGTGCCCTTGTGGGCAGAGGTGCTTGGCGTAGCGGATGTCGGGGTGACGGAGAACTTCTTTGAACTGGGCGGCCACTCGCTGAAAGCGATGAACTTGGTCTCTCACGTGTACAAAGTGCTCAATGCCCACCTGCCGTTGAACGTCGTGTTCAATCACCCGACGATCGAGCAATTGGCCGCGTTCCTCGAACAGCAGGCGAGCAGCCCGTTCGCCGACATTCCGGCGGTGGAGCAAGCCGAATTCTATCCGGTCTCCTCGCCGCAAAAGCGCCTGTTCCTGCTCGATCAGATGGAGGACATCGGGACCACTTACAACATTCCGTTCGCGGTGATTCTGGAAGGGCCGCTGGATCAAAAGCGCTTCGATCGCGCCTTCCAAAAGTTGGCGGAACGACATGAGGCGCTGCGCACTTCGTTCACGTTTGCCAACGGCGTGCCGGTACAGAAGGTTCACGACCGCGTAGTTGTGCCGGTGGAGCGTATGCAGGCGAAGTTGGAAGAGCTCGACGACGTGATGCAAGCGTTCGTCAGACCGTTTGATCTGACGCAAGCACCGCTGCTCCGGGTCGGATTGGTCGAACTGGAAGCCGATCTGCACGCGCTGCTCTTCGACATTCACCACATCGTTTCGGACGGCGTTTCATCGAACGTGATGATGACCGACTTCCTGGCGTTGTATCGAGGGCAGCTTCTGGAGCCGCTGCGAATTCAGTACAAAGACTTTTCCATTTGGCAAAATGAATGGCTGGGCTCCGACGCGGCTCTGACCCACCGTGATTTCTGGGTGAACCTGTTCCGCGATGGCGTGCCGGTCTTGGAACTGCCGACCGACCGTCCGCGGCGGGAGGAGTCCCGCTTCGAAGGCGATCTGGTGCGCTTCTCGATCGACGGCGAACTTCGCCGCGCACTGGAGCGGTTGGGACGCGAAAAGGAAGTCACCCTGTTCATGACGTTGATCACCGCCTATCAGGTGCTGCTGTTCAAATACACGGGCGACACCGACTTCGTGATCGGCACGCCGGTGGCCGGACGTTCGCACCCAGGTCTCGATCGGATCTTGGGGATGTTTATCAACACGCTGCCGTTGCGCTTGCAAGTAGATCCGGAGCAGACGTTTGCTTCGTTGCTGGAAGACGTGCGCACCACGGTGCTGCAGGCGTTCGAACACCAAGACTATCCGCTCGATCTGGTGGTCGAGGCGTTGGATGCCAAAGTGCTTCCGGGACGCAATCCGCTGATGGATACGATGTTTGTCCTGCAAAACGTCGAGCCGTCGGGCCTGAAGTTTGGCGAACTGACGATGCAAGAATACGAATTCACCAACCGCACTTCGAAGTTCGACCTCAGCTTGATCGCGTATGAAGGGGAGGAGGCCATGCACTTCCTGCTCGAATATGCGACGGCGCTGTTCGACCGCGAGACGGTGGAAACGATCGCCGAACACTATGCGAATCTGCTGGCGCGGATCGTAGAGAATCCGGAAACGACGATCGTCAATCTCGATGTACAGGCGGGCACGGCGGCGGAAGAACCGGAGCCGGACACCGTGCTTGCGGATGCGGATGATCTTGATTTTGACTTCTAAAGGGGTTGTCCAATGATGCTGGTGTATGACCAAAAGACGCTGCAAGCGAAAAGATATTGGCTGCAACGATTGGGCGGCGAACTTCCGGAAGGAGGTTTGCCCCCCGATTTCCCCCGGCCGCCGCAAGAGAAGCTCGAACGCGTCGCAGAGCGGGTGGAAGCGGATGCGGATCTCGTGGAGCTGTGCCAGAAAGTGTCCCGCGGCTCCGAGGCCTTGCAACACATGTTGTGGATGAACGCCTTGAGCATCTGCATCGCCAAGTATGCGCGACAAGAGCAAGTGTTGATCGGGACGGCCGCCCCCCGTCGAGCGGGAGCGCAAGCGTCGATCCTGCCGATCCTTGCGGAAGCAAGCGGCGAGGTCGGGTTCAAGGGGCTGCTCGCCAAGATGCGTCAGGCGATCCGTGAAGCGGAGGAGCATGCCGACTATCCGCTCGAGCAGTTGGCCCAAGATCTGGGTCTGCCGCGCGAAGAGCATCGCTGCCCGCTGTTCGATGTCGCGCTGGTGTCCGATCGGTTGCATGATGAGCTCGCGTTTGCCTCGCGAGTGCCCGATCTGCTGTTGATCGTGCGCAACGGGGAACAGGCCATGCAGGTGGAGGCGCATTATGCGCCCGACCTGTATCGGCCGTCGACGATCCGCCGTCTGCTCGCTCATCTGCAACAAGTGATGCGTCAAGGGCTGGAACGACCGGAGGAGCCGATTTGCCGGTTGGAACTGCTCGCGGCCGATGAACAGGCACAACTGCAACGGTTCAACGAGACGGACGCACCGTTTCCGCAAGACCGACCGGTGCATCAGTTCTTCGAAGAACAGGCGGCCAAGACGCCCGATCGCGTGGCGGCCGTGTTTGAAGAGGACAGCCTGACCTACGCCCGACTGAACCGCAAGGCGAATCAACTCGCCCGTCGTCTGCGCGAGCAAGGCGTGCAGGCCGACTCGATCGTCGGCGTGCTCGCCGAACGCTCGCCGGAGATGTTGATCGGGATTCTCGGCATCTTGAAGGCGGGCGGCGCGTATCTGCCGATCACTCCGGAGTTTCCGGATGATCGCATTCGCTACCAACTCGCCGACAGCGGGGCGCGTCTGGTCTTGACGCAAACCCGATTCCGCCAGCGGATCGACTTTGACGGTACGGTCTTGTGTCTGGAGGAGGAAAGCGCGTATGCCGCGGAGGGAAGCGATCTCGAACCGCTTGCCGCACCGCACGACTTGGCCTACGTGATCTATACGTCCGGTTCCACCGGCAACCCGAAAGGCGTGATGATCGAGCATCGCTCGGTGATTAACCGGCTGCATTGGATGCACCGCGCCTACGAGATCGGGGAAGCGGACGTGCTTTTGCAAAAAACGCCATTCGTGTTCGACGTATCCGTGTGGGAGATGTTTCTCTGGTCGTTTGTCGGCGCACGAGTCGTCTTCCTGCCCCCCGGCGGCGAAAAGTCGCCCGATACGATCATCGAGACGGTGGAACGAGCGGGCGTTACGACGATGCACTTCGTGCCGTCGATGCTCAGCGTGTTTCTCGATGCCGTCGACGACCCGCAGAAGTTGGAGCGCTTGAAATCCCTGCGTCGCGTGTTCACCAGCGGGGAGGCACTGACGCCAAAACAGGTGACGCGGTTTACCGAGTCGCTGGGACAGGCGAACGGGGTGCGCTTGCTCAACCTCTACGGCCCGACGGAAGCGACTGTCGACGTGACCGCATACGATTGCACCGGCTTGCTCGAGCCCGACGTGGTGCCGATCGGTCGGCCGATCGACAACACGAAACTGTACGTGCTCAACGCCCACGGCCAATGTCAGCCGATCGGCGTGCCCGGTGAACTGCACATCGGCGGGGTCAACGTCGGTCGCGGCTATTTGAACAAGCCGGAGCTGACGGCCGAGAAGTTTCCGGTCAACCCGTTCACGGCAGGCGAACGCCTGTACAAGACGGGGGATCTGGTACGTTGGTTGCCAAGCGGCGACATCGAGTTTCTCGGTCGCTTGGACTTCCAAGTCAAGATCCGCGGCTATCGGATCGAACTGGGCGAGATCGAGAACGCGCTGCTCAAACATGAGCGAATCACCGATGCGCTCGTGCTCGACCGCGAGGGGCAAGACGGCGACAGGTATCTCGTCGCCTACGCGGTGGCCAAGGAAGCGCTGTCCTCCGACGAGTTGCGCACGTTTCTGAGCGCGTCGCTGCCGGAGTACATGATCCCGACCGCGTTTGTCTTTCTCGATGAAATGCCGTTGACCACCAACGGGAAGACCGACCGCAAACGGTTGCCAGAACCGGTCGAGCATCAGATGGTCCACGCGTTTATCGCGCCGCGGACAGAGACGGAGCTGCGGCTGGCTGCCATCTGGGCCGAGTTGCTTGGCGTGGCGCAAGTCGGTTGCCACGACCACTTTTTCCATCTCGGCGGTCATTCGCTGAAGGCGGCCGCCTTGATCGCGAGGCTGTATCGGGATCTGCGGGTACAGGTCTCGATGCGCGAGATCTACGGGGCCGCCACGCTGGAAGAGATGGCCGCGCTGCTCGAAGCCAAGGAGCAACAAGGCGGCGTGCAACGAATCGCGCCGTTGGCTCCGGCCGAACATTACGCGCTCTCGTCCGCCCAGCGTCGCTTGTACACGCTGCAGCAGATGGAGGAGAACAGCACCTCCTACAACATGACCTCGCGCTACCGGTTGGACGGCTCGCTCGATCTCAATCGGTTGGAAGCGGCGTTTCGTCAGTTGATCGAGCGCCATGAAGCGCTGCGCACCTCGTTCTCGATGCGGGAGGGCGTGCCGGTGCAAACGGTACACGAGGAGGTGGAGTTCTCCGTGCAGATGGCGCAGGAGTCGGAAGCGACGGCGGCAGAACGGATCGAGTCGTGGATGCACCAACCGTTCGACTTGAACCAGGCCCCCTTGTTGCGAGTCGGCGTCGTCAAGCTGGCGGATCAGCAGCATGAGCTGGTGGTGGACATGCACCATATCATCTCGGACGGGGTGTCGATGGAGATTCTGTTCGCCGAGTTTGTCGCCGCTTATGCTGGGGAGTCGCTCAACCCGCTGACGATTCAGTACAAGGAATATGCGGACTGGCAGAACCGGTGGCTGGCAAGTTCAGCACGAAAGGAGCAAGAAGCATTTTGGCTCGGGCATTATGCAGACGGTGTACCGGTGCTCGACCTGCCGACCGACCTGCCCCGCCCGGCGCAGATCGATTACGCAGGCGACAACTACGCGGTCGCCGTCGACCGGGAGTTGCTCGCACAGGTGCGAGCGTTCGCCAAGGCGCAAGGCACCACACTCTATCCGACGCTCTTGACCGCGTTTGGCGTGATGCTGTCCAAGTATGCCCGACAGGAAGATCTGGTCGTCGGCACGCCTGTGGCGGGGCGCACCCATGCGGACTTCGCCTCGGTGATCGGGATGTTCGTCAACACGCTGGCATTGCGGTTGCGACCGGAAGCGGAGAAGACGGTGGCTCAAGCGGTCGCCGAAACGCACGAGCTCGTCTTGGGCGCTTTGGATCGGGCCGACTATCCATTCGATCTGTTGGCGGAAAAGGTGGAGTGGGAACGCAACGGCAGCCGCAGCCCGCTGTTTGACGTGATGTTCGTGTTGCAAAACACCGAGCAAGGAACGGGCGCAGTGCCGAACCTGCCCGCGTTGGACGTGACGCCGGCACTGATCGAAGGGCAGATGGTCAAATGCGACCTGACGCTCGATGCTCGCGAGACGGAGGACGGGCTGCTGTTGCAGTGGGAATACCGCACGAATTTGTTCCGCCGCGAGACGGTGGAGGCGATGGCCCGTCACTTTGTGGAGTTGCTGCGTGACCTGACGTGCAAGCCGAATGCGCGGTTGCACGATCTGGCGTGGGTGACGGATGAGGAGAAGCGGTTGATTCTGACCGACTTCAACGACACGGCGTATGACTATGACCGCAACCGCACGCTGACAGATGTGTTCGAACAGCAGGTGCGTACCCACCCGGACCGCGTGGCAGCCCGCTTCGGGGAAGACGCGCTGACCTATCACCAGTTGAATGAGTCGGCGAACCGCCTCGCCCATGCGCTGCAGGCGCAAGGCATCGGCCCGGATCGCGTGGTCGGTGTGCTGATGGATCGTTCGCTGGAGATGATCGTCGGGATTCTCGGCATCTTGAAGGCGGGTGGCGCGTACATGCCGATCCTGCCGAGCTATCCGCAAGAGCGCATCCGCTATCTGCTGGAAGACAGCGGCGCCGGTCTCGTTCTGACCCAGAAGCGTTGGGAATCGTTGTTGGCGTTCTACGACGGCGGTGTGCTGGCGCTGGATGACTTGTCGTTTGCCGACCGATCAGGGGAGAACCCGGAGCGAGTCGCCGGACCTGAACACCTCGCCTACGTGATCTACACATCCGGCTCGACCGGTCAGCCCAAAGGCGTGATGATCGAACATCGGTCGGTGATCAACCGGATTGAGTGGATGGTCGAGGCATACGGGATTGATGAGCGGGATGTGGTCTTGCAGAAAACACCGGTGGTGTTCGACGTGTCGGTGTGGGAGCTGTTCATCTGGATGTTTGTCGGCGGGGAAGTGTGCTTCCTGCAGCCGGATGGTGAGAAGGAGCCGGACGTGATTCTCGAGGCGATCGAGCGTCACGGGGTCACCGTGATGCACTTCGTTCCGTCGATGCTGAACGTGTTCCTCGATGCGTTGGAAGGGTCTGCTGTCACAAGCAGCCGCTTGCAGCCGCTGCGGCGCGTGTTCGCCAGCGGCGAGGCGCTGCATGCCAAGCAGGTTAACCGCTTCAACCGTCTGATCGCCGCAGCTTCCCAAGCGACGTTGAACAACCTGTACGGACCGACGGAAGCGACGGTCGACGTTTCGTACTTCAATTGTGCGACCGACCGCGAAGTGGCGACCGTTCCGATCGGGAAGCCGATTCGCAACCTGCAACTCTACGTGGTCGACAGCGCGTTGCGCTTGCAGCCGATCGGCGTGCCGGGGGAACTGTGCATCGCGGGGGAAGGCTTGGCGCGAGGGTATCGCAACAAGCCGGAACTGACGGCGGAGAAGTTCCTCACCAACCCGTTCGGACCCGGACGGCTTTACCGCACGGGGGATCTGGCTCGCTGGATGCCGGACGGCAACATCGAATACCACGGCCGGATCGACCATCAGGTCAAGATCCGCGGCTACCGCATCGAACTCGGAGAGATCGAGACGCGTCTGCTTGAGCACGCGAGCGTATCGGAGGCTGTCGTGATCGACCGCGAGGAAGCGACGGGCGACCGTTATCTGGCCGCCTACGTGGTCGGGACGGACGACCTGAACGTCTCCGCTCTGCGTGCCCACCTGTTGGAGCGCCTGCCCGACTATATGGTGCCGGCCTACTTCGTCAAGCTGGACGCCATGCCGGTTACGGCGAACGGCAAAGCGGATCGCAAGGCGCTGCCCGAACCGGCGGAGATGCTGCAAGTCACGGTCGATTATGTCGAGCCGCAGACCGAGTTGGAAAAAGTGATCGCCGAGGTGTGGCGAGAGGTGCTCGATCTGCCGCAGATCGGCTTGCACGATCACTTCTTCGATCTTGGCGGCCATTCGCTCAAAGCGGTGCAGATCATCGCCCGCCTGTATGACCTCTACGGCATCAAACTGGAGGTCAAGGATCTGTTCTTGCAGACGACTGTCCATCGACTGGCGAATCTTTTGGCCGACAAATTGGCCGACGGGGAGCGACAGGAGCGCGTGCCGTTGACGCGTGGACCGCAACAGGACGCTTATCTGATGTCCAACGCGCAGCGTCGCCTCTGGTTTCTCGATCAGTTGATCGAAGGGGACACGTCCTACATCGTGCCGTTTGGCGCTTACTTGCACGGGACGATCGACAGAGAACATTTTGCCGAGGCTTGGGACATGATGTTCCGGCGGCATGAATCGCTGCGCACGCTTTTCCGGGAGGTCGACGGGCAGCCGCGTGCGATCATCCAAGATACCGCATCCGGTCGACCCGAGGTGCATGACCTGCGCGACTATGATCCCGAGGCGGCGGAGGCGTGGATTCAGGAGCTGGTCGAAGTCGACCAAGCGACGCCGTTCGATCTGGGCAACGGGCCGCTGGTTCGGCTGAAACTGTTCCGGCTGGAGGATGAGAAGTTCTATTTTTACATGAACATGCACCACATCATCACCGACGGCTGGAGCAACGGCGTGCTGTTCCAAGAGTTCGCCACCGTCTATGCGGCGTTGCGTGACGGACAGTCGATCAGATTGCCGGAACTGCCGGTCGCCTACACCGATTATGCGGCGTGGGAAGAGCGCGTGCAAAACGATGTCGCCTTGCAACAGAAAGAACAGTATCTGCTGCACGAACTGCGCAAGCCGCTGCCAAGCCTCCAACTGCCGCTCGATTATGACCGCTTCGAATTGCAGCGCTACAAGGGCAGCTCGGTCTCCTTTGATGTCGATGCCGACCTGCTGGCGCGCCTGCACGCGGTCGCAAGAAAGCATCAGGCCAGCCTGTTCATGGTGACGCTGACCGCCTACTTCATCCTCCTGCGCCATCTGACGCAGCAGGACGACATCATCGTCGGCTTCCCGTCGGCGGGGCGCGTGCATCCCGATCTGGAACACATGGTCGGATTCTTCGTCAACACGCTGGTTGTGCGCGTCCGCTTCGAAGAGGCACCCGATGTGAAAGCGTTGTTGGAGCAAGTCAAGGAGAAGTGCCTGAAAGCGTACGAACACCAAGACTACCCGTTCGATCTGTTGGTCAAAAAGGTCAACCCCGAACGAGAACTGGATCGATCCGCGATCTTCTCGACGATGTTCGCCATGCAAAACTATGCGCGGCATCAGGAACACCGCGCGTTTGAGTTTACCAGCGCAGAGGTGGCGGAGAAGACCAGCCGCTTCGATCTGACGCTGACGGCGAGCGAGGAGGAAGGGCGACTGCACGTGGCGCTTACCTACAACATTGAATTATTTACCGAACAGACGGTCCGTACGTTTGGCGAGCAATATGTGATGGTACTCCGGTACTTGGAGGAGGTACTTTCGTGATCAATTTTGGAAATCTGAACCTCGTGACCGACGAGCAGCGAAAGCTGCTCGATGCGGTCAACGAAACCAAGGCTACCTATCCGGCCGACCTGACTTTGATGCACTTGTTTCACGAGCAGGTCGCACAGCACGGCGAGCGAGTGGCGATCTCCTTTCAAGGCGCGGAGTTGACCTATGAGCAGTTGCATCGGCAGGCCAACCGAACGGCGCAGTTGTTGCGCCGGATCGGGGTCGGGCGCGGCGATCTCGTCGCTGTTCTGATGGACCGGTCCCTGGAAGCGTACCTGAGCATTTTCGGGGCGTTGAAAGCGGGCGCGGCCTACCTGCCGATGGATGCCAACCTGCCGAAAGACCGCGTGCAGTTCGTCGTCAAAAACAGCGGTGCCAAGGCGGTGCTCACCAAGAGCACGTACATGACCCCCGTCGAGGGAACCGGTGCTTTCGTGATCCTGCAAGACGAACTGCTCGGCTTTCAGAAAGCGAAGAAGCGGACAGGCAAAGTGTTCGACCGCGTCGATCTGGAACAGAGCCCGGACGAGACGTTGCCACTCGAAACCGAACCGAGCGATCTCGCCTATGTGATCTACACCTCCGGCTCCACCGGCCTGCCCAAAGGCGTCATGATCGAACACCGCAGCGCCGTCAACTTTGTGGACTGGGTGAAAAAAGAGTTCGCGATGAGCGAACAGTCCCGCGTGATGCAAAATGCGTCGTTGTTCTTCGACGCTTCCGTGCAGATGATGTTTTCCGCGCTGACCTGCGGGGCCACGCTCTGCCCCGTGCCCGACAAGATCCGGATCGACCCACCCGCGTTTGTCGAGTGGATGAAAGACGAGCGGATCACGCATTGGGACTCGGTGCCGTCGCTGTGGTATCAGATCGTCAACCACTTGCAGTTCCACGTCGGAACGGAGCCGCATCGATTCCCGCATCTGCAGGCGATCCTGCTGGCGGGGGAAGCGCTATACACCGACAAAGTGAAGCTTTGGCGCCGGATCGTCGAGCCGACGCACGACGTGTACAACATCTACGGGCCGACGGAAGCGACGGTCGACGCCACTTTTTACAAAGTGCGAGGCGACGAGACGAAAAGCATGCTGCCGATCGGCAAGCCGCTGCAGAACATGGAAGCGTACATCCTGACGCCGGAAGGGCAATCCTGTTTGCCGAACGTCGTCGGCGAGCTCTACCTCGGCGGTGTCGGGGTGGCGCGAGGCTACTTCAATAACGAGGAGTTGACCGCAGCGAGCTTCGTCGACAACCCGCTGCCGGGCAAGACGGGGCGCTTGTACCGCACCGGCGATTATGCCAAATTGCTTCCGGACGGGAACATCGAGTACACCGGCCGGCGCGATGAGCAGGTCAAGATCAACGGCCAACGCATCGAGATCTCCGAGATCGAGCAGATGATGCGCTCCTGCGAAGGGGTACAAGAGGCGGCCGTGCTGTACAAGAAGGACGAGGAAGGGAGCCAAGGCGTTTTGCTCGGCTACTATTCGTTGAAAAGCGACGCCGAACTGACCGCCGATCAACTGCGCGATCTGTTGGCCGACAAGTTGACCTCGATCATGATCCCGAGCCAACTCGTCGAGATGAAAGCTTTCCCGATGACCGCGAACAAAAAGATCGACAAAAAGGAACTGGCCACGCTCGCAATCAGCAACGACGGAACGCAGGCGACTTATGTGCCGCCGCGCACCGAAACGGAAAAACTGTTGGCGGCGATCTGGATGGACGTGTTGAAAAAGGAACGCGTCTCGCTGGACGATGACTTTTTCTCGCTCGGCGGCGATTCGATTCTGAGCATCCTCGTCCGCCACAAGTGCGAGCAGAACGGCTTGACGCTGAAAAATGTCGACCTGTTCAAGTATCCGAAGCTGTCGGAGCTCGCCGCGTATATCGAGGAGAATCGAGAGCAGTTGACGATGGAGCGACAACAAGCGGTCGACCTGTCGCGCAAGTTGACGCCGAAACAGCGCGCACGGTTGCCGGAAACGGCGCACAAGGCGCTGCCCGTCCTGCCGATGCAACAGGCGATGATGTTCGTCGACGATACGAGCGAAGCGGATGACACGCTCTATGTGGTGCAATCGCGCTTCCGATTTGAGGGGGAGATTGAGGAGGCCGCTTTTGAAAAGGCGCTGAACGTGGTGATCTCCCGGCATGAGGCGTTGCGCACGATTTTCCGCAGCGACTTGGAGGAGCAGCCGTTGCAGGTGATCCTCTCGGAAGCGACGATGCACGTGGAGAGCCGCGACCTGTCCGACGCGGCGGAGGAGGAGCGGGAAGCTCTGATTCGCCGTCTGATGACGGAGCGGGCTGTGCGCGGATTCGACCTCGGGGAATGGCCGCTGTTTCATGTGGCGCTACTCAAGCAGCCGGACGGTCGCTTCGATGTCGTCTGGACGATCCACCACATCATCGCGGACGGCTGGAGCACCTCGGTGATGATCCGTGAGTTCTTACACGCGTATGTCGGCTTTGCGAAGAAGAAATTCAAGCCGCTGCCGACGCTGAAAGCTCAATACACCGACTATGTCAATGCCCGGCTGGCGATGGACGACGAGCAGGCCAAAGCGTACTGGAAAGCGCAGTTGGCCGATGCGGAGCCGACCGAACTGCCGCGTGACCGAGTCGCATCCGCAGAGGGCGAGCGCTTCGGCAAACTTCAGGCCACTCTGTCGGCGGAGCAGACGGCTGCGTTGAAAAAGGTGAGCGAGGAGAGCGGGCTGACGCTCAACACGTTGTGCCTTGCCGCTTATGCTCTTCTGTTGCAGCAAGTGACGCGCCAGGACGACCTGCTGTTCGGCATCGTGACATCGGGACGTTCGGTGCCGGTCACGGGGATCGAGGAACTCCTCGGCTGCCTGATCAACACCTTGCCGCTACGCGTCCGGCTGGCAGACACCAACTCGTTTGCCGATGTGGTGCGACAGGTGGCGAGCGAGTTGAACGCGATGCGCGAACAGGAACATCTCGACTTCACTGATGTGCGCAAGCAGGCACCGCATCTGGCAGGCCGGGAGCTGATCGAATCGATCTTCCTGTTCCAGAACTACCCGGGCAACAACGAATTCACCGGAGAGTTGGATGAACGGTTGCAGTTGGTCGAGGTGGAGGAGCATGAAAACACGCATTTTCCGCTGACCACCGTCTGCTACGAAGATCCGACGACCCGCGACTTGCAGTTCACGATGAAGTATTCGCAACAGCTCTTCCGTGACGAGACGGTCGCGCAATGGATGAATCTGCTGCTGGCTGTGCTACGCCAAGTAGCACAGCGCTTGACGGCACCGCTTGCCGACTGGGACTGGCTTTCCGAGGCGGATGCGGCCGTGTGGCAGGCGTGCAACCAAACGGAGAAGCCGGTGGCTGCTACTTCGGTAGTCGAACGGTTCGAAGCGGCGGTCGAGCGAAACGCCGACCACACCGCCGTTCGAATCGGGGAGGCGCACCTGACCTACGGGGAGTTGCAAAAGCAAGCCAACCAAACGGCGAACTTCTTGCGTGACCAAGGGGTGCAAGAGGGGAACGCGGTGCTCCTCGTCGCATCGAGAAGTCTTCCCCTGTACAGTTCCCTGCTCGGGACGCTGAAGGCGGGGGCGGCCTACGTACCGGCTGAGCCGGACTTCCCGATCGAGCGCGTGTTGACCATCTTGGCCGACGTGCAAGCGCGCGTCGTGCTGGCGGATCACGCTTGGTTGCAGCAACATGCGGAACGGTTGCCAAACGGCGTGACCGCGGTGGCGATCGATGCCCCTGAGGTGGCGGACGGAGGGCGGTTCTTGGGTGCGAACAGCCTGCGGGAACAGCCGGAGACGGCGGCAGCGCTGGCACCGTGTGCGGATCGGCCGATGTATTACATTTTCACATCGGGATCGACCGGCAAGCCGAAGGGCGTGCGCATCGGGCAACCGAGCCTCTTGAACTTCATCGATTGGTTTGTCACCTCGTTCGATGTCGGCCCGCGCAGCCGCGTCGGACAGAACGCCTCGATCTGC
Source organism: Bacilli bacterium (assembly GCA_035776695.1). GTDB lineage: Bacteria > Bacillota > Bacilli > Tumebacillales > Tumebacillaceae > Tumebacillus. The sequence continues at coordinate 11,637 of DASTWJ010000005.1, read as the reverse complement.
TTTGACGCATCCGTCCAAGCGGTGTTCTCCTCCTTGACCACAGGTGCCACTTTGTATCCGGTGCCGGAGGAAGCGCGTCGCGACCCGAGCGTTTGGCTGGCGTGGCTCGGCGAGCAGGAGATCACGCATTTCGATGCTGTCCCGTCGCACTGGGGGCAGCTGCTGGAAGCGGCGCAAAGCAGCTCGAATCTCGTCGCTCTCCCGCAGTTGCGATGGATCGTGCTCGGTGGAGAAGCGCTCGACTACCGCCGGACGGAGCGCTGGCGCCAGACGGTGCAATCGCCTGTGCGGATCGCCCACGTCTACGGCCCGACCGAAGCGACGGTCAACGCGACGTGGCTGACGGTGGAGCACGACAGGACGACAGGCAAAGTCCCGATCGGTCTGCCGCTGCCCAACTACCGCTTGCATGTCCTCGACAAACAGGGCCGCGTGTGCCCGCCGCACGTGTACGGCGAGCTGTACATCGGCGGCGTCGGCTTGGCGGACGGGTACACCGACCCCGAAGCGACGCGTCGCTCATTTGTCGAACACGAAGGGGAACGCCTGTACAAGACGGGCGACCTTGTACGGTTGGTCGCATTGGCCGACGGCACTCGGTTTTTCGAATTCGGAAACCGCGTGGACGAACAGGTCAAAGTCAACGGCTACCGGATTGAGCTGCCGGAGATCGAAGCGGTGGCGGAAACCGCTCCGCAGATCGAGCGAGCGGCGGTCATCATCCGGGAAGTTGGCACCGGCAAGCAGATTGTCTGCTGCTACATGGCGGCGGACGACCGACGAGTGGAGCTGTTGGACCACCTGCAGCGTCACCTGCCGAGCTATATGGTCCCGGCTCGTGTCCAACGGGTGGAGCAACTGCCGGTCACGACCAGCGGCAAGATCGACCGCCGTCGGTTGGCGGAGCTGGTAGCATCTGTACGGGAGTCGGACGACCGGAGCGGCGGAGCGCCGCGTACCGAGTTGGAAGCGGACCTGTTGCGGATCTGGCAGGAGGACTTGGGTCTGGAAGCGACGGGGATTCGCGATCATTTCTTCGCCGTCGGCGGCAGTTCGCTCGTGGCGATGAACTTCTTGCGCAAAGCAAGAGGCCTCACCGATCTGCCCCTGTTCTTGGCCGACATCTATCGCTACCCGACGATCGCCGAACTGAGCGAATCGCTACAAGCGAAAGCGGAGCGGCTCACGACGCAGGGAGGTGACCAAGCGGCGGAACCGCAACCGATCACCTTCGGAGAGCGCATGTTGGACGAAGCCATTTGGTCGGCTTGGAAGGCGCAGATCCTGCAAGCGCAGCCGACGCAAACGGTGCTTGGTGAATGGGAAACGACCCCGGCGGTACGCCTGCAACTGGCGAACGGCGACCGAGTCAACGCCCAAACGTATCTGCATCTCGCCATCGACACGAGCGTCGACTTGCCCAAATTCAACGAGGCGCTACGGGCGATCGTGCGAGCCCACCCGATGCTGCGTGCGCACATCCGGCGCGATGCGGATGGCACTCCCGCTTTTGTCGAACGGGAACCGGTGGACTTGTCCGTTCCGGTGCTGGATCTGCGCCCGTACGATGCGCCCAGCCGGGAGCAAGTCTTCCGCGAACTCGACACATTTTTCCGCAGCGGGTTCCAAGTCACTGAAGGGCCGCTGTATCGGTTGGCGCTCGTGCAGGAAGGGGAGCACCGCTACCAATTCTACTGGTGGTTCAGCCACTTGATCGCAGACGGTGAGAGCATGCGTCTGATTCTGCAGGAATTGCAAGAGCGCTACCTGTTCGGACGCACGCCGACCGAGCAGGCGGAACAGCCCTCATACGCCGACTATGTGGCGATGTTGAAAGCGATGCGAGCGGACGACATCCAACCGCATCTGGAAAAATGGGAGCGTTTCGCCAAGGCGGCCGAGCGCTTGCACGATTACGTGCAGGAGCACCGCGCGGAGGCAGCGGGGTATTTTACCAAAACGCTCACCCTCGACGGTGCGGCGTTGGCCGATGCGGCCGATCCGGTCAGCGCCCTGTATGTAGCCGCCGCCCGTGCGATCACCGCATGGAGCGGCGAAGCGGAAGTGCCGTTTCTTGAGGTCTATCACGGCCGCTACTACCGCGGCCAAGCTTACTACGGCATCGTCGGCGACCTGACCGACCGCGTGCCGATCCTGATCGACAGCCGCGAGCCACAGCAGACGGTCGAGCGAGCGGTGGATCTGCACGTTGCGTCCCTCATGGAGCAACTGCTGGCCGCGCCGGAGACAGAGCAGTTGGCTCGGCACCTGCAGCAGAACGCTTGCCCCGTGTACTTCAATTTCACGGAAGGGCGGAGCGAGCAGGTGCCTGCCGAAACAGGCTTCCGCGTGTTGACGCATCAGGAGCGTTATCAGGCCGACCTGGACGGCACGCTGCATCTACAGGCGGAACGTGACGGGGAACAGATTCACCTGACCCTGATCGGCTACGGCTTGCAGGAGAGCGCGATGGAAAACCTGTGGCAAGCGTGGGCACAAGCGTGCCAAGCGGTCACAAGGGGAGGGGCGATGGCATGATCTTGACCACCGAACATGAGATGTTTCGCGAATCGCTACGCGATTTTATCGACCGCGAGATCGCACCGCACGTCACGGAATGGGAAGCGCAACAGGCGTTTCCCTACCGCGACCTGTATCGGAAGATGGGTCAGGAGGGCTTCCTCGGCCTGACCTACTCCGAAGAATACGGCGGACTCGGCCTCGACTACGGCTACACCCTCGTCTGGGGGGAGGAGTTGGGGCGCATCGCCGGCGGGGGCATCCCGATGTCCGTGTCGGTGCAGACCGACATGTGTACACCGGCGATCGCCAAGTACGGCTCCGACCTGCTCAAGCGCGAATTCCTGCAGCCGGCGATCTATGGCGAGAAGATCGGGGCGATCGCTGTTACCGAACCGGGTGCCGGGTCGGACGTGGCGGCCATCCGCACCGAAGCAAAGCGGGACGGCGACCACTATGTCATCAACGGCAGCAAAGCGTATATCACCAACGGCGGAATCGCCGATTTCGTGGTCATCCTCTGCCGCACGTCGCAGGACGGCATTCGCGGCATGTCGCTGCTCGTCGTGCCGACCGACACGCCGGGGTTCACGATTACGAAGACGCATGACAAACTGGGCAACCGCATCTGCAACCACGCTTCGATGCGCTTCGAAGACGTGCGCGTCCCCGTCGACTACCTGATCGGGGAAGAAGGCAACGGTTTCAAAATGCAGATGGAGCAGTTCATGAGTGAACGCCTGATCCTCGGCATCATCACCTGCTCGCAAGCCCAAGCGGTGCTGGAGAAGACGAAAGCGTATGCCAAAGAGCGCCACGTCTTTGACCAACCGCTGCTCCAACATCAGCACATCGGTTTCACGCTCGTCGACTTGGAGTTGGAACTGACCTTCCTGCAACAGATGGTCACCCACACCGTGCAGCTCTATATGGAAGGCAAGGAATGCACGCGGGAAGTGGCGATGATCAAACTGAAAGCCAGCCGCCTGCTGCGTGCGGCGGCCGACCACGGGCTGCAGATCTTCGGCGGTTACGGCTATATGGAAGAATCGGGCATGCCGCAATTGTACCGCGATGCCCGCGCCGCCTCGCTGGCCGGCGGCACCGACGAAGTGATGCAATACCTGTTGCAAAAATACCTGTAAACCACTCACAACCTAAGGAGGCACTACACATGTCCTTGATTACACCGAACCGAGCAAACCTGAAAGGCAAAGATTTTCTCGCACTGAAAGACTTCACCAAAGAAGAGCTGGAAATGCTGCTCGACTTCGCGTTGGAAATGAAAAGCGGCCGTGACAACGAGGAGTATCTGGCGAAAAAGTCGCTCGGCATGCTGTTCAACGTACCGTCGACCCGCACCCGCATCTCCTTCCAATCGGCCGCACGCCAACTGGGCGGACACGCCGAATACTACAACCGCGACCAACTGCAACTGGCGAATAAAGAGAGTTGGAAGGACACCGCATCGGTGATGAGCCGTTTCCTCGACGCGCTGGTTGTGCGCTGGTACGACATGAAAGACTACGGCATGGGCCGCGAAACTCTGCAAACGCTCGCCGAGTACGCCGACATCCCGGTCATCAACGCACTCGACGACAAGGACCATCCTTGCCAAGTGCTCGCCGATCTGCTGACGATGAAAGAAAAGTTCGGCGATACCTACAAGAAGAAAAAAGTCGTCTTCACCTGGGGCTACGCGGAGCGCCGCAAATCGCTCGGCGTCACCCATTCGATGCTCTCCGCCGCTTCGTTGCTCGGCATGGACCTGACGATCGCCCATCCGAAAGGCTACGAGTTGGAGGAGCAGTACATCGACTTTGCCGCTCAGACGGCGAAGGCGAGCGGCGCAAACATTGAGTATGTGCATGACCTCGACGAAGCGCTGGAAGGCGCCGACGTGGTCTACGCCAAAACGTGGGCGAGCCTGCACATGCCGTTGGAAGAAGAGAACCGCTTCAAACTGGAAAACCGCGACAAATGGTGCGTCACCACCGAGCGCATGCAGCGCGCCAACGACGAGGCGGTGTTCATGAACTGCCTGCCGATCCTGCGCGGCGACGAAGCGACCGCCGATGTCATCGACGGTCCGCAATCGATCATCTATGACGAAGCGGAAAATCGCCTGCATATCCAAAAAGCGGTGCTGGCCTCCCTCCTGTAGAGCCGGCCGCAGAAAGAAGGTCACAGCATGCTGGATACATTAGAACGCCTCGGCCATCTGATCGGCCACACGCCGTTGCTGCCTGTGGCACATGATCGGATCAATCTGTTCGCCAAGCTTGAATACTACAACCTGATGAACAGCGTCAAAGCTCGTGCCGCCTACTACATCTTGAAGTCGGCGATCGAGCGGGGCGATGTGACGGAGGAGACGACGATCATCGAGTCCTCCTCCGGCAACTTCGCCATCGCCATGGCCACGCTCTGCAAGCAGATTGGCATCCCGTTCCTGCCGGTGATCGACCCGAACATCAACGCCAGCTACGAAAACATGCTGCGCTCGATCACCGATCATGTGGTCAAAGTGACGGAGCGCGACGAAACGGGTGGCTACCTGTTGACCCGCCTGCAAACGGTGCGCGAGTTCCTGAACACGCACCCGAACGCGTATTGGACGAACCAGTATGAAAATGAAGACAACTACCGAGCGCACTACTACGGCATCGGGAGCGAGTTGGCCGATGCGTTCGACCGGCTGGATTACGTCTTCGTCGGCGTGAGCACCGGCGGCACGATCGCCGGGATCTCCAACCGCCTGAAAGAGAAGTTCCCGGACGTGAAAGTGATCGCCGTCGACAGCGAAGGGTCGGTCATCTTCGGGGACAAGCCGAAAAAGCGCTACATCCCCGGCATCGGGGCCAGCACCGTACCGGCGCAAGTCAAACGCGCCAAGATCGACGACGTGATCATCGTCCCGGAAGTGAAGACGGTCGAAGGCTGTCACGAACTGTTCAACCGACACGCGATCTTCGCCGGCGGTTCGTCCGGCACCTCGTACTACGCGATCGAACAGTATTTTAAAAACAAAGAACTGACGGAGAAGCCGAACGTCGCCTTCCTATGCCCGGACAACGGGGTGGCTTACACCAGCACCGTGTACAACCCGGAATGGGTGAAGTGGATTCGTGAGGAGTCTCGATAACCGAAAGGAAGTGCAAGCCATGCTGTACTTGAACACCAAACACATCGAAACACTGGGCATCGACTGGAACGAAACGGTCTCGGTCATCGAAAATGCCGTGCAAAACCTCGAACAAGGCAAATTCGCCCAACCGGTCAAGCCGTACCTGCGCTTCAACGATCCGGTCAACCGGATCATCGCCATGCCGGCCTATATCGACGGCGACTACGAGGCGGCGGGCATCAAGTGGATCGCTTCGTTCCCGAAAAATATCCAACAGGGAATCCAGCGGGCACACTCCGTGACCGTGCTCAACGAAGCGACCACCGGCAAGCCGTTCGCGACGTTCAATACGGCGATCGTCAGCGGGATTCGCACCGCTTCCGTCAGCGGCCTGATGATTCGCGAGTTTGAGAAAGTCCGCGAGTTGAAAGACATCAAGCTCGGGATCATCGGCTTCGGACCGATCGGACAACTGCACTTGCAGATGGCGGGCCAACTGCTCGGCGACAAGATCAAAAGCATTGCCCTCTATGACATCAACGGCATCAAAACGGAGTTGATTCCGGAACAACTGCGCGCCAAAGTCAAAGTGGTCAAGAGCTACGAAGAAGCGTACCTCGACGCCGACGTGTTCATCACCTGCACCGTCTCTCCGGCCGGGTATATCGACAAAAAGCCGAAAGACGGCGCGTTGCTGCTCAACGTATCGCTGCGCGACTTCAAACCGGAGATCCTCGACTACACCGGCTCGCTGATCGTCGACGATTGGGAAGAGGTGTGCCGCGAGAAGACGGACATCGAGTACATGCACTTGGAGCGCGGTCTGCAGGAGGAAGACACCCGTTCGATCGCTGATGTGGTGGTGCGCGGGGCGATCAAAGACTTCCCGCAACAAGAAGCCGTGCTGTTCAACCCGATGGGGATGGCGATCTTCGACGTGGCGGTCGCGGTGTACTTCTACCGTCTTGCTCAAGCGCGCAACGTCGGTGTGCAATTGGAAGAGTAGGCCCGTTTCAGCGCACTCTCCATTTATGGAACTCACTTCTTCCTTCCTGTATAATTAAATGATACCGTTCGTTTAATCTAAAAAGATCTTAGTGAAGAAGGGGTTGTACCTGTTGAAAGAGAGTTTGCTTATTCTGAAAAATCGTAGTTTCCTGTTCTTTTGGCTCGCTGCATGGGCTTCGACTTTGGCTGACGCGGTCTTTATGCTCGGCGTCTCGTGGCTGATCGTCGATACGATCGGTTCCGGTCTGATCATGGGGACATTCCTGCTGATCATGGGCGTCGTGCGCTCCGCTTTTATGCTGGTAGCCGGCGTGTATGTCGACCGGATGAGCCCGATGTTGCTGATGAATCTGTCGCTGGTCGCCCGCGCGGTGATGATGGGCGGTCTGATGCTGTTCCTCGCCTTTGGCGAGTTGAACACTTGGCTCCTGTATGGCTTGGCGGCACTGTTCGGGTTTGTCGATGCGTTCTTCCTGCCGTCCGCGGCGGCTGCCCGTCAGCGACTGGTGCCGGAAGAGCAGTTTACGCAGTCAAACGCCTTGCTACTGGTGGCGTCGCAGGTGTCGATGATCCTCGGCCCGGTCGCCGGTGCTTTCCTCGTCGCGCTGGGCGGCTACCAAGTGATGTTCGGGACGATCGCCGTCGCCTTCCTGGTGGCGCTGTTCCTGCTGAGTATCGTCCGCCTGTTGCCGATCACGTCTGACGAGGAGGAGGCGACGACAGAACCGGAGCAAAAGAAGTCGTACTGGCAGGAGGTGGGGGAAGGTTTCCGCTATGTCTGGAATACCCCGATCATCCTGACCTCGATCGTCGTAGCGATGATGGTCAACGCCGGGGTCAGCGTACTGACGGTCGCCTTGCCGTTTCTCGCCGATGAGTTGCAAGTCGGCGTCGAGGGTCTTGGCGTGATGACATCCGGCATGGGGGTCGGCGGTGCGATCGGGGCGATCCTCTTCTCGCTGTGGGTGATTCGCCGCCCGACTCCGCAGATGAACCTGACCGCCTGCCTGATCGAAGGACTGGCGATCATGGCGCTGTGCATGGTGTCGGGGCCTTGGGTGGCGGCCGTGCTGCTGGCGATCACCGGTATCACGACGACGGCGATCAACGTCATCGCCCCGAGTGTCAACCAGTCGATCATTCCGAAAGCGATGTTCGGACGGGTCATCTCCGTGATGATGCTGGCGATGAACGGTTCGATTCCGATCTCGCAAGCGTTGTCCGGCTATCTGGTCGACAGCCTGAGTATCTGGCAGGTGTTCCTGTTCGGCGGGCTGTTGGAAGCAGGTGCCGCTTTTATCGCCTTCTTCCTGCCGGCGATTCGCAACTACGGCAAGGAGCAAACGAATTCCGCTCATGTTTCCATGAGATAAGAGGTGAAAGGAATGAAAGGTACCCAAGGCAAAAAGTGGTTACATCTTTGCCTATCGGTGACCGTCAGTTGCGTCGTCTTGTTCGGAGCGTCCCGTTCGTTCGGGGCGCTGCCGGCCCTGGCGGATACGCTCAACCCCGTACAAGGGGTGTTCACGGCGGCAGATCATACGGTCGCACAAACGAAAACCTTGCAGGTGACGGGGCTGCAATCTCCGGTTCGGATCAAGCTGGAGGCGGACGGAACACCGCACATCCGCGCGGAGCGAGCACGAGATGCTTGGCTCGCCATCGGCTATCTGCAGGCCGAGGAACGATTGTTTCAGATGGACATGATGCGCCGACAAGGGCGCGGCTTGTTGGCTGAAGTACTCGGTCCCGATGGTTTGGAATCGGATATTTTCCAACGTCAGCTCGGATTGACGCAAACAGCAGAGGCTGAGTGGCAGAACTTAACTGAAGATTCAGAAGATTATGAAATGTTAACCGCATTTTCACAAGGTGTCAATGCAGTCATCGAGGAAAAAAAGGCGGATCACGAGCTGCCTCTGATGTTCCACATGCTCGGTTATGAGCCGCAACCGTGGACGCCGCAGGACTCGTTGGTGCTCAAAGGCGTGATGACGCAGATGCTGTCGCTCTCGATCACGCCGGTGTACTATTCGATCCTCGCCGAGCGGATGGGCGAAGAGCGGGTGCAGGAGTTTTTCCCGGTTTTGCCGGTGTCCGAGCAGCATCCGTACGCAAAGGGACCGTACGCCAAAGCGGAGCTGGACCCGATGCCGATCAGCGCGGCACAGGTGCTGAACCAGGGCGTGGTCGCCGAGCGGCAGTCCGAATCGCAGCCGGTGGCTCAGGCGGCTGGCGGGCAAGAGGAGCCGGACACAGCGAACCTTTTGCCAAAAGGGTTGGCGGCGGCGGGGCTTGACCTGCTCGATCGGTTGAACGACCTCCCCTCGTATGCGATCCATCGGGATTCGAACAGCAATGGTTGGGTCGTCGCCGGCAGCAAGACGGTGTCGGGGCAACCGATCTTGGCGGGCGATCCGCATCTTGGGTTGAGCTTGCCTACGATCTGGTTCCCGATGGATGTCGAAGCGCCGGGTCTGCACTATCAAGGTGTGGCGATTCCGGGCTTGCCGTTGGTGATGATCGGGCGCAACGACCAAGTGGCGTGGACGATTACCAACGGGCAGAATCCGCAGACGTTTTACTACCGGGAGCGGATGGATGAGGAGCACCCCGATCAGTATTTCTACAAAGGGGCGTGGCGATCGCTCGATCTTCGCACCGAATCGATTCCGGTCAAGGGACAAGAAGCCGAGCAGGTTGTCGTCAAGTCGTCGATTCACGGGCCGATCGTGACGCGGGCCGGTGTGACGTTGGCGCTCGATTGGATCGGCGCGATCCCGTCGCACAGCTTGCATACGCTGCTCGAATTGGTAAAAGCGCAAGACCATCAAGAGTTCCGCACGGCGCTGAAACAGTGGCAGGCGCCGAGTCTGAACTTCGTGTATGCGGATCGGCAGGGCGCGATCGGGATCATCGGTGCCGGAATGTATCCGGTGTTTGCTGCGGGCAAACCGTGGATGCCCTTGGACGGTACCGGAGGCGAGGACATCGTGGGTGCGATTCCGTTCGAGCTGTGGCCGCAAGCGGACGGTTCCGACGGCGACTTCCTCGGCTCGGCCAACCAGTTGCAGGTCGAGAGCGACTATCCGTATTACATGGGCACCACGTGGTATTTTGACCCGGGACAACGGATCAATCGGATCACGGAGGAGCTCGCGAAGCCGGGCAAGGTGACACCCGAGCAGATGGGCGCGTTGCAAAACGATGTCCAAGACGATTTGGCCGGCCAACTGGTGCCGCGCTTGTTGCAGGCACTGCAAGGGCGTTCGTTAAACGAGACGGAACAACAGGTCGTCGCCGAGCTGTCCAACTGGGATCAACGCATGACGGTCGATTCGACGGGCGCGACGATGTGGTGGGTGTTCTGGGATCACTATCTGCACGCCACGTTCGATCCGTGGTGGGAAAAGTATGACATCCCGTTCAAGGAACATGACGATCTGGCGGTGCAACCGGCCCAGCCTTCGTTGACGCAGAACCTGCTGCATTGGACGCTGGACGATCCGAGCAACGCCAACTTTTCCAACCCGATCACCGGTGAGACGCGTACGGCCGATCAGGTGATGGTGACGGCGTTCCGAGAAGCGGTGCAACAACTGACTGACGAGTTGGGACCGCAGACGGACAAGTGGACATGGGATCGTTGGCATGTACGGGAAATTCCGGCGCTGACGGGGATTCCGACGCTTGGCTACGGGCCGAAAGGGGCTGGCGGGGATCTGTTCACGCTGAATGTGGCGGGGGTGACCCATGCGGTACACGGGCCGTCGTGGCGGATGGTGATCGATTGGGGAGATGACTCGATGATCGCGACTTATCCGGGCGGCCAGAGTGAAAACCCGCTCTCTCCGTGGTATCAAAACCGGCTGGAAGAATGGTGGAACGGTCAATACCGTCCCTTTGTGAAAGGGGCGGCGGTGAGCGGATCGGACGGCGTCACATGGACGCTAAACCCTGATTCGCAGGAGAAAGAGAAGGAGTGAAGATGATGAGAAAAAGCCTTCTCGGGTTGGTGATCGGCACGTTGGCCGTGTGGGGTGGCTTGTGGCTCGGCTGGTGGTGGATCACGTTTGTGACCGGCGCGCTGCTGGCGATGTGGAGCCTTACGGCGAAGCGAGCGGCGTGGGCTGCACTGGCAACTGGCGGCTTGGGTTGGGCCCTGCCGCTTGCGTTACACGCGGTACACGGGCAGTTGTTTGCGCTGGCCGACTTGGTCGGTCAGATTCTCGGGCTTGGCAGCGCGGGACTCGTCGTGGTGCTTGCGCTGCCGGTGCTGCTCGGCCTGATCGTCAGCGGCTTGGGCGCGTGGGCCGGACGGTCGCTGCGGTTTCTCTTGCCTATGCCCGCAGCACGACCTGAGCCGTCGGGATGGACAAGAAAGGAGGAAGCTCTATGAAAACGTTGGTGGACAGTTCACGCCTGTTTCCGGGTGTAGACTCCCCTTATCTGGACTGTGTGGCCGACAACCTCGCTATCCTGTTGTTGCATGCGGGGGCGGAAGAGGCACGGTCGCCTTTTGCCTGCCAATGGCGGTTTGCGTTTGATCCGCAGCGGGTCGATTGGTTGGGCGTGCTGTTCGAGACGCCGTATCCGGAACTGGTCGAGCATCAGACCGGGTGTCGCATCGTGCGCGGTTCGGTCGATCCGGAAGACAGCTTGGAAGCGTTGCGGCCGCTGGTGGAAGCGGGTCGTCCAGTGCTGATGTTCGGCGATGTGTACCACATGCCGTGGCTGCCGTACTTCGGTCGAGTTCATCAGGAGCATTCGTTTCTGATCGATGGGGTGTCGGAGGATGGACGAATGGTTCACATCGTCGATGCGTACGACAACGCGACCGAGTGGGGCCGTGCTTTGCCGATCGCTTGCGAACTGCCGGTCACCGCTCTGCCGGTGATTCTCGATTTGGAGAGTGAAAACGCCAAGACCTACTGGGTGTTGGAACGGGTCGAGGAGGAAGCGCCATCGATCGATCTGGAGGC
>DASTWJ010000004.1:0-2075 GCA_035776695.1 Bacilli bacterium | reverse complement strand
AACCGTGTCGAGATGTTGCAAAACCGCGTGGCCGACTTGTCGCTAAACTTGGAGACGTTGCGCTCGAAAACGGTTGACGCCGACATCCCGGAGACGATCATGAACTTAAAGATGGCGGAAAACGTGCAAAACGCTTCGCTGTCCGTAGGCGCCAGCATCATCAAGCCGACGTTGGTCGACTTCCTGCGCTAACCCGAAGCACGAGACCTGACGAATAGAGGTGAGGGCGATGATCCCGAGCGCGACCCTGCGGTTGCAGATCAACCAGACGTTTGCGAAGATCGGGCTGGACTACACCAAGCCGGTGCAGGAAATCTCCCAACCGTACGCCCAAGTCGAGATCGTGCAGCAGGCGGCGAAGATGGACATCGACCAAGGCGCCGGCCGCTTGAGCGTCGACGGCGAAGCGGCCCACGCCGCCTTGAGTCACAAATCCGCGCTAGGGCTGGTCGAGAGCGTCGCCGCCCAAACACGGCAAGTCGTAATGGAATTCATCTCGTCAAAATCGTCCGAAGGCGACCAATTGGCCGCCATCAACAAGGCGAGCATCGCCGACATCGCCTCCCAGCGCTACCACCGCGGGCCGAGTCCGATCGAATTCATCGGCCCCTTTTCCTACAACCCGGTGGATGTGAGCTACACGCCGCATCCCACCACGGTCTCGTGGCAGGTGGGGGGCGCGGACATCCAAGTCACCCCGCACAAGCCGGAGATCTCCTATCGACCGGGGGCGGTGCAGGCGTATGTCGCCCAACAGAACGACTTGTCGGTGGACGTGCGCGGCACGTACATGAATCTCACTTTTTAGGGAGCGTGGCGGTAGCGACGCTTCTTTCTTTTTATAAAACGGAGGGAACCAAGATGGTGAAACTGGAGACAGCAACATGGGGTGCGATCGAAGTGGCGGAAGCGGACATTTTTCAATTTCCCGACGGGTTGTATGGGATGGAGGAGCAGACGCGGTTCGCGCTGGTGCGGCCGGATGAGGAGTTGCCGTTTGCCTACCTGCAATCGACGACGGAGCCCGGCATCTGCTTGCTGATCGCCGATCCGTTTGCGTTCTACCGCGCCTATGAATTCGATCTGTCGGAGTCGGATGTCGCCAAGCTCGACCGCCTGACGCCGGAGCAGACGGCGGTCTGGGTGACGATGACGGCGGGCGAATCGTTGCAGGACGCGACGGTCAACCTGCTCGCGCCGCTGGTGTTCAACACCGAGAAGCGCATCGGACGGCAGGTGGTGCTGCATGACAGCACCTATCCGGTCAAAGCGCCGCTGATGAAGGAGGGGAAGTAGCGTGCTCGTCTTGAAGCGCCGAATCGGCGAAGCGTTGATCATCGGGGATGACATCGAGATCGTCTTGCTGGAGAAGGATGGAGACACGGTGAAGGTCGGCATCGAAGCGCCGAAGAGCGTGCGCGTGTATCGCAAGGAGATCTACGAGGAGATCCGAGCGGCGAACCGGAGTGCGCTGCAGGCGACCGACCTCTCCCGACTGCGGCGACAATTTTTGGCGCAGATGAAAAAGGGCGAAAACTAGCGAAATGAGAGTAAAAATGGTTGATAGAGTGTGATAATCCGATTATTTGTCGGAAAAACGGGCGATTTGCCGGGCAGATCCGCTAAAGTTTACGTCGGAACGGCCGATACAAAGAATAGGCACTTCAAACGGGATCTGGCTAGACACCCGGAGGTTGCCATCATAACCAATGGGCTCCGCACGGACGCGGGGCGACATTTCAAGGAGGAAATTTATCATGCGTATCAACCACAACATCTCGGCGATGAACACCTACCGCCAACTGAACAACAACACTTTCAACGGCTCCAAGTCGATGGAGAAACTCTCCTCCGGCCTGCGCATCAACCGCGCATCCGACGACGCTGCCGGCCTGGCGATCTCCGAAAAAATGCGTAACCAAATCCGCGGCCTGGACCAAGCGACCCGCAACTCGCAAGACGCGATCTCGCTGCTCCAAACTGCTGAAGGCGCGCTGAACGAAACCCAAGCGATGCTGCAACGCATGTCCGAACTGACCACCCAAGCGGCGAACGAAACGCTGACCACTTCGGAC
>DASTWJ010000003.1:0-51980 GCA_035776695.1 Bacilli bacterium | reverse complement strand
CCGCTTCGGCATCGAACAGGGCGTCGACCTGATCGCCGCTTCTTTCGTTCGCAAAGCGGGTGACGTGCTCGACGTGCGCCGCATCTTGGAGGAAGGGAACGCCGAATGTCTGATCATCTCCAAGATCGAAGCCCAAGAGGGGCTGGACATGATCGACGAAATCCTCGACGTCACCGACGGACTGATGGTGGCACGTGGCGACCTCGGCGTCGAAATCCCGACCGAAGAAGTGCCGCTCGCCCAGAAAATGCTGATCTCCCGTGCCAACGCGCTGGGCAAGCCGGTGATCACCGCCACTCAGATGCTCGACTCGATGGAGCGCAACCCGCGCCCGACCCGTGCGGAAGCGAGCGACGTCGCCAACGCGATTTTTGACGGCACCGACGCGATCATGCTGTCCGGCGAAACGGCAGCCGGCAAATACCCGGCCGAAGCGGTCGCGACGATGGCGCGGATCGCCGAGCGGGCGGAGGAGGCGCTGTTCTCCAACGTCGTTCAATCCCGCCGCAGCCAACTGGAGCCGGAGCACAACGTCACCGATGCGATGTCGCTGGCCGTCTCCACCATCGCCCACGACCTGAACGCACGGGCGATCGTCACGGCGACCGCTTCGGGTCACACCGCGATGATGGTGTCCAAGCACCGCCCGTCCTCGCCGATCATCGCCGTCACCCCGCGCGAAGACGTCGCGCGTCGCCTGATGATCTGCTGGGGCGTTTGTCCGGTCATCGGCACGAAGGCGAAGTCGACCGACGAAGTGCTGGCGACCTCCGTTGAAGGGGCGCTCACGTCCGGTCTCGTCAAGCGCGGCGACCTGATCGTCATCACCGCCGGCGTGCCGGTCGGCCAGCCGGGCACGACCAACATGATGAAAGTCCACACGATCTCCGAAGTGGTCGCCCGCGGTCAAGGCATCGGCAAAAAGTCGATCTCCGGTCGCATCCTCGCCAGCAACCACAACGAGACCCTGCTGAACATCGAAGAAGGGGACATCCTCGTCACTCATTCCACCGACCGCGACATCGTACCGGCGATGGAAAAAGCGGCGGCGGTGATCACCGTCGAAGGCGGCTTGACTTCGCATGCGGCTGTCGTCGGCCTGCACCTCGGCGTGCCGGTGATCGTCGGTTGCGACAACGCGTTGGAGATGCTGAAAACGGGCATGGTCGTCACCGTCGATGCGCGGAGCGGCCTGATCTACGAAGGCGTAGCTCACGTCCTGTAAACCAACTCTTCCCAAGCTCCCGTCGCTTGCAACGGGAGCTTTTTTCCTGTGTTATAATGAAGCCAAAATCCATGGACAAGGTGGGAGAGAAATGTCCGAATCCTTTGATATCGAACTGCGCGTGCGCTATGGCGAAACCGACCAGATGGGCGTCGTCTACCACGCCAACTACCTCGATTGGTTTGAAGTCGGACGCACCGAATGGATGCGTCAAAGCGGCGTCCACTACCGAAGCTTGGAGGAGGAAGGGGTGTTGCTGCCCGTCACCGAAGCTCGGCTGAAGTACATCCAATCGGCCAAATATGACGACCACATTCGCGTCACCACGCGCATCGCTTCCTATAACAAAGTGCGCCTGACCTTCGGCTATGAAGTGCGCCGTCTGCCTGACAACGAACTGCTCGTCGCGGGCACGACCGAACACGTGTTCATCAACCGAGAGGGGCAGGTGCTCCGTATCGCCAAGACGCACCCGGAGATCCATGAAGTGCTGGCGGGCAAAGGAGGGGATTCCTGATGTTTCGCGCCTTTTTCCTCGCCTTTTTGATCGTTTCGACGCTTGAAGTCCTGACGCTGATCCAAGTCGGAGGCTGGATCGGCTTCTGGCCGACCTTCTTCCTGATCGTCGGCATCTCGCTGCTCGGAGCTTCTCTGTTGAAAAAACAAGGCATGCGCACCCTGATGCAGATTCGCCAGGAACTCGCGATGGGCATGATCCCGGGCGAAACCCTGCTCGACGGCGCCTGCATCCTCGTTGGCGGCACGTTGCTGCTGGCACCGGGCTTTCTCACCGACGCGCTGGGACTGCTCCTGATGTTGCCGTTCATGCGCCTGCCGCTCAAACGACTGCTCAAACTGTGGCTGATGAAGCTGATGCAAAAAGGCAAGTTCATCACATACCGCCGCTTTTAGAAAAGAGGACCCGCACACATGTCAGAACCCACAACGCAACCGACGCCGTCTACGACGACCATAGCGGCTGCCGACTCGTCCGCCGCTACGGGCAAACTGCTCGTCTCCCCGCTGCTTTTTCTGCTGATCGGGGTGTTGGCCGTCTCGTTTTCCGCCATCCTGATCAAATGGTCGCAGGCTCCGGCCGCCGTGCTCGGCCTGTACCGCCTGCTGTTCACCTTGCTGTTGCTCGGTCCTTTCCTGTTGACGAAAAGCGCCCGCGCCGAAGTTCGCCGGATCAACTTCCGCACCTGGTGCCTCGTCGCCCTGTCCGGCGTGTTTCTCGCCTTTCACTTCATCTTCTGGATCGGTTCGCTCACATACACCACGGTCGCTTCCTCGACCATCCTGATCACCTTGCAACCGATCTTCGTGATGATCATCGCCTATTTCACCCTGCGTGAAAAGACGACGTGGCAAGCGCTGACCGGCGCGTTGATCGCCATCGTCGGCTCGACGTTCATCGGCTGGGGCGATTTTCATATCAGCGGCCAAGCGCTCTGGGGCGACCTGCTCTCGTTGCTCGGCACGCTGGTCGTCTCCGGCTACCTCGTCATCGGCCAGTACTTGCGCGGCACGATGTCGTCGCTCGTCTACTCCTTGTGGGTGTACGTTTTTGCCGTTCTTGTCATGTTTCTCTACTGTTTGTGGGAAGGCTATTCCTTGGTGAGCTATCCGGGCAAGGAGTGGCTCCTGTTCATCCTGCTGGCCGTCGTGCCGACCGTATTCGGGCATACCCTGTTCAACTGGTTGCTCAAATACGTCAACGCCGCCACCATCTCGATGGCGATCCTCGGCGAACCGATCGGCGCGACGATCCTCGCCTATCTGTTGCTCGGCGAAGGCGTCACCGTCTCGCAGTGGATCGGCGGCGGGATCATCATGAGCGGGATTTGGCTGTTCCTCTCCGCCAAGAAACGTCCCCCTTCCGTTTCATAGTGTGAAACAGCGGTTCATTAAATGGAAATATGCCTTGTTTGCCCACTTGTTGGTATGGTATCATTTACGTGTAAAAATCAACGGGATATGAGGGTAAGGAGATCATGTGATCGCCTTACCCAAAATCTTATATTCTTGTCCCTACATAATGAGGAGGTCTTGTTCATGTTTGAGAAGTACACGGCTCCGACCCAAGGCGAAAAGATCACCATTGAAAACGGTCAATTGAACGTTCCGAACAACCCGATCGTTCCCTTCATCGAAGGCGACGGCACCGGTCCGGACATCTGGAACGCATCCGTTCGCGTGTTTGACGCAGCGGTTGAAAAAGCGTTCAACGGCCAGAAGAAAATCGAATGGTTCGAAGTGCTCGCAGGTGAAAAAGCGTTCAACGCAACCGGCGAATGGCTGCCGAAGGACACCCTGACCGCTTTCCGCGAGTACCTCGTCGGCATCAAGGGTCCGCTGACCACTCCGGTCGGTGGCGGCATCCGCTCCCTGAACGTGGCGCTGCGCCAAGAACTCGACCTGTTCGCATGCGTGCGTCCGGTTCGTTACTTCAACGGCGTTCCGTCTCCGGTGAAGAAGCCGGAACTGACCGACATGGTCATCTTCCGCGAGAACTCCGAGGACATCTATGCGGGCATCGAGTACCAAGAAGGCTCCGACGACGTGAAAAAGCTGATCAGCTTCCTGCGTGAAGAGATGGGCGCGAAGAAGATCCGCTTCCCGGAAACTTCCGGCATCGGCATCAAGCCGGTCTCCAAGGAAGGCACCGAGCGCCTCGTTCGCTCCGCGCTCGACTACGCGCTCAAGCAAGGCCGCAAGTCGGTCACCCTCGTTCACAAAGGCAACATCATGAAATACACCGAAGGCGCGTTCAAAACTTGGGGGTATGAAGTGGCCGAGCGTGAATATGCTGATAAAGTCTTCACTTGGGCACAATATGACCGTATCAAGGACGCAGAAGGCACCGATGCGGCGAACAAGGCGCAAGCGGATGCGGAAGCGGCCGGCAAACTGATCGTCAAAGACGTGATCGCCGACGCGTTCCTGCAACAGATCCTGACCCGTCCGGCCGAGTATGACGTCGTCGCGACCCTCAACCTGAACGGCGACTACATCTCCGACGCACTGGCTGCACAAGTCGGCGGCATCGGCATCGCACCGGGGGCGAACATCAACTACGTCACCGGTCACTCCGTCTTCGAAGCGACCCACGGTACCGCTCCGAAGTACGCTGGCCTCGACAAAGTCAACCCGGGTTCCGTCATCCTGTCCGGCGTGATGATGCTCGAATACATGGGCTGGCAGGAAGCGGCCGATCTGATCGTCAAGGCGCTGGAAAAAACCATCGACCAAAAGACGGTCACCTATGACTTCGCACGTCTGATGGAAGGCGCGACCGAAGTGAAGACGTCCGCGTTTGCAGACGCCTTGATCAAGAACCTGTAAGCGGACCCCCGGGACAATTTTAATAGAGTGGAGGGAACCATCATGACCATCAAGCGCAACAAAATCACCGTCGTAGGCGCTGGTTTCACCGGTGCAACCACAGCTCTGTTCCTCGCCCAAAAAGAATTGGGCGACGTCGTTCTGCTCGATATCCCGCAAATGGAAAACCCGACCAAGGGCAAAGCGCTCGACATGTTCGAAGCGACCCCGGTGCTCGGCGTTGACGCGAACATCATCGGCACGTCCAACTACGAAGACACTGCCGATTCCGACCTCGTGATCATCACCGCAGGCATCGCGCGCAAGCCGGGCATGTCTCGTGACGACCTGGTGTCGACCAATGCGGGCATCGTCAAATCTGTCACCGAAAACGCCGTCAAGTACTCTCCGAACGCGACCTTGATCATCCTGTCCAACCCGGTTGACGCGATGACCTTCGTGGCCTACAAAGCCTCCGGTTTCCCGAAAAACCGCGTCATCGGCCAATCCGGCGTGCTCGACACCGCTCGTTTCCGTTCCTTCATCGCGATGGAATTGGGCGTATCGGTTGAGGATATCCAAGGCTTCGTACTGGGCGGCCACGGCGACGACATGGTTCCGCTCGTTCGCTACTCTTATGCCGGCGGCATCCCGCTGGAAAAACTGATCCCGGCTGACCGTCTCGATGAGATCGTCAAGCGGGCACGCGTTGGCGGTGCGGAGATCGTCAACCTGCTTGGCAACGGTTCTGCTTACTACGCTCCGGCTGCATCCCTGATGCAGATGGCGGAAGCGATTCTCAAGGACAAAAAGCGCATCCTGCCGTCGATCGCCTTGCTCGAAGGCGAATACGGCTACACCGACCTGTTTATGGGCGTTCCGACCCTGCTCGGCAAGAACGGCATCGAGAAAGTGTTCGAACTCGAACTGACCGCAGACGAAAAAGCGGCTCTCGACAAGTCGGCCGACTCTGTTCGCAACGTGATTGCAGTCGTTCAAGGGTAATGGATGGCCGAAAACAAAACTTTTTGAAAAAGGGCCTCGCAGGTGTAACCTGCGGGGTCTTTTTGTGTCTTTTGTAGTACAACAGCTCAACAGCAAGTGACCTGTTGGAGTACAAACAAACGAAAGAAAGGGCGAATCTTGTAGAATAATAGCGAATCAGACTAGAATTCTTCTAGTTATCTGACGAAATTTCGCACAAAAAACTCGCAAGACTGTCAAGTTTATGATATTGTATAGTTTGTCGGCGATTTGCTAGAGCGTGATGCAGGAAGTTTTCTGAATCTACCTCGCATATTAGGTTGACAAACACAATAACTTTACCAGTGGACGAGTGTGGCAGATTCGACTATAATTTTTCTTGAAAAGTCAGTCTATTGTCCATGTGGTACCGAACAAGGGTATAAGGCTGGGGCCTTGCCATACAGACAATGCATGCACACTTGCAAGTACATTAGGAAAAGGAGGTTGTGGGGAAGGCGATTGTGCGTGGAGGCGGAACTCGCGGTTGTCACGCGATTGCGCCGTGGAAAACGCTTCCATACCAAAACATTCGCCACACACAAAAGGGCACTCGATAGGGACTACCAAAAGTTACATGAAGGTGTGAGAGGCTTGGCGCGGACAGTGTTCGACGACTTGTCAGTCAATTGCCAGCAAAACACACCTAGCAATCGCGCAAGAAGGCAAGTAGAATTAGATTCGTTATCAACCAAAACCAACAAACAAAAAAACTGATTCCAATTTGGGAGGTGTGGTTGTGCTTCGTTTTATCCTCCGTCGATTCGTTTACGGTCTGATCACACTCTGGGTTATCATCACCCTGACCTTCATTCTGATGCATAGCCTTCCGGGTGACCCGTTCGCAGCGGGCGACAAACTTTCCGACTCCGCGCGTGCAGTACTGATGGCACGCTACGGACTGGACCAACCGATCTACATGCAGTATGCAACGTACCTGAAGAACCTGTTGCACCTCGACATGGGTGTATCCTTCTTCTATCCGACCCGTGAGGTCAACCAGATCATCTCGCAGAACTTCCCGGTGTCTGCAGAGCTCGGTGCTTATGCACTGGTACTCTCCATCACCATCGGTCTGACGCTCGGCTCCATCGCCGCGCTCAACCACAACGGTCCGATGGACTACACCGCAATGGTCACCGCTATCGTAGGCGTCTCCGTGCCGTCGATGGTACTGGGTCCGTTGCTCGCGTACGGTCTCGGCGTTAAGTTGGGATGGTTCCCGCCGGCTCTCTGGCTCGGCCCGGAATACAAGATCCTGCCGTCCATCACGCTGTCCTTCGGTACGATCGCCGTCATGGCTCGTATGATGCGTACGTCCATGCTTGATGTCATCGGTCAAGACTACATCAAGACGGCAAAAGCGAAAGGCTTGTCGAAAACGGCAATCGTCTTCAAACACACGATCCGTAACGCGATGCTTCCGATCATCACGATCGCAGGTCCGCTCGTGGTCAACATCATGACCGGTACCTTTATCGTCGAGAACGTCTTCGCCGTTCCGGGTCTTGGTAAGCACTTTATCCAATCGATTCAAACCAACGACTACACGATCATCATGGGCATGACGATCTTCTACTCCGCTCTGCTGATCGCAGCCATCGTTGTAACCGATATTTTGTACGGCGTGATCGATCCGCGTATCCGCCTGGCGAAAGGTGGGAAATAAACGATGCAAACCGTCACTCAAGACAAGTTCAAACTTGCCAATAAAGACCTCGACACGGAGCGCGTCGTTCGCCCCTCTCTCAGCTACTGGGCTGACGCGTGGCGTCGTCTGAAAAAGAACAAAGCGGCTATGTTCGGTCTGATCGTGCTCGCGATTCTCGCGATCATGGCGATCATCGGTCCGTTCATGCGTCCGTTCGACTATGAAACTCAATACCTCGACCAACGCAACCAATCCTTGGATGCCGCGCACTGGTTCGGTACCGACGACTTCGGTCGCGACCAATGGGTGCGGATCTGGTGGGGTACTCGTATCTCTCTGTTCATCGGTATCGTCGCAGCCTTCTTCGACTTCGTAGTCGGTGTCCTCTACGGCGGCATCTCCGCTTACTTCGGCGGCCGCGTCGACGACATCATGCAACGGATCGTCGAGGTTATGTATGCCGTACCGGGCTTGATTGTCATCATCTTGATGATCATGGTTATCGGTCCGGGTATCTTTACGATCATCTTGGCGATGGCGACCGTCGGCTGGATCGGCATGGCCCGTCTGGTTCGCGGTCAGGTGCTCTCGCTGAAAGAGCAAGAGTACGTTCTGGCTGCTCGCACCCTCGGTGCCGGCCCGTGGCGCATCATCCTGCGTCACTTGATTCCGAACGCTCTGGGTATCATCATCGTCAACATCACCTTTACCGTACCGGGCGCAATCTTCCAGGAAGCGTTCCTGTCCTTCATCGGTCTGGGTATCAAGGTTCCGCTCGCTTCTCTGGGTTCCTTGCTCTCCGACGGTGTCGGTGCGATGCGTAACTTCCCGTGGCGCCTGATCTGCCCGTCCGTCGTATTCGCGATGATTTTGCTGGGCTTCAACCTCTTGGGCGACGGTCTGCGCGACGCACTCGACCCGAGACTTCGTAAATAAGGAGGTATCGCCAATGAACAACATTCTTGAAGTCAAAGACTTGAAGGTTTCCTTCCACACCTATGCCGGTGAAGTCCAAGCGGTTCGCGGCGTTACCTTCAACCTGAAAAAGGGTGAATGCCTCGCGATCGTTGGTGAGTCCGGTTGTGGTAAATCGGTCACTTCGCAAGCGATCATGCGCTTGATCGCCACCCCGCCGGGTGAGATCAAAGCCGGTTCGCAAATCATGTTCGACGGCAAAACGGAAATCACCAAGCTGTCGGACCGTGAAATGGAAAGCATCCGTGGTTCCGAGATGGGCATGATCTTCCAAGACCCGATGACCTCTCTGAACCCGACGATGAAAGTCGGCACCCAGATCTCCGAGGGCTTGATCAAGCACCAAGGTCTGTCTCGTCAAGCGGCACGTGAACGTGCGATCGAAATGCTGCGTCTCGTCGGCATTCCGAACCCGGAAGCGCGCATCGACCAATACCCGCACCAATTCTCGGGCGGTATGCGTCAGCGTGTGATGATCGCAATCGCACTCGCTTGTAACCCGAAGCTACTGATCGCCGACGAGCCGACCACCGCGCTCGACGTGACGATTCAGGCGCAGATTCTCGACCTGATGCGCGACCTGCAAGAAAAGACCGGCGCATCGATCATCCTGATCACCCATGACCTGGGTGTCGTCGCCGACGTCGCACAACGCGTCGTCGTCATGTACGCAGGCAAAGTCATCGAACAAGGTTTGATCGACGATGTCTTCTACAACCCGCAACATCCGTATACCTGGGGTCTCCTGCGTTCCGTACCGCGTCTGGACAGCTCCAAAGAGCAAGACCTGATCCCGATCGACGGTACTCCGCCGGACCTCATCGCACCGCCGAAGGGTTGCGCGTTCGCAGCTCGTTGCCCGTACGCGATGGAAGTCTGCTTGGAGCAAGATCCGGATACCACCAAGATTGACCAAAACCACAGTGCGGCTTGCTGGCTTCTCCACCCGAACGCTCCGAAAGTTGAACGTCCTGTAGAAGTGGGGGGTCATCACAATGGCTAACGTGGAAAACATTCTTGAAGTCAAAAACTTGTCCAAACATTTCGATATGGGCAAAGGTCGCCTGCTGAAAGCGGTCGACAACGTATCTTTTTCCATCAAGCGCGGTGAGACGTTCGGTCTCGTAGGCGAGTCCGGTTGCGGCAAGTCCACCACCGGCCGTACGATCATCCGCTTGTACGAGGCATCCGCAGGTGAAGTTAAGTTCAACGGTCAAGACGTGCACAAGATCCAAGGTCGCGACCTGAAGGGCTTCAACCGCAAGATGCAAATGATCTTCCAAGACCCGTATGCATCGCTCAACCCGCGGATGACCGTCGGTGACATCATCGGCGAAGGCATCGACATCCACCGTCTGATGTCCGGTCGTAAACGCACCGAGCGCATCTTCGAACTCTTGGAAACGGTCGGCCTGAACTCGGAACACGCATCCCGCTTCCCGCACGAATTCTCCGGCGGTCAGCGTCAGCGTATCGGGATCGCTCGCTCCTTGGCGATCGAACCGGAGTTCATCATCGCCGACGAACCGATCTCCGCACTCGACGTTTCCATTCAGGCGCAAGTTGTCAACCTGATGAAGAAACTGCAGGTGGAACGCGGTCTGACCTACCTGTTCATCGCCCATGACTTGGCGATGGTCAAACACATCTCCGACCGCATCGGCGTTATGTACCTGGGTTCTCTGGTTGAGGTGGCAGACTCCAGCGAGCTGTACCGCAAACCGATGCACCCGTACACCGAAGCGCTCCTGTCCGCGATTCCGATCCCGGACCCGGAAATCGAGCGCAGCCGTGAACGCATCATCCTCGAAGGTGACGTTCCGTCTCCGGTGAACCCGCCGTCCGGTTGCCGCTTCCGTACCCGTTGCCCGAAAGCAATGCCGGAATGCGCGCAAATCACTCCGGAACTGAAAGAAATCGAGCCGAACCACTACGTGGCTTGCTTGCTCTACAACTAAGCTGGAACCTGAAAGCACACCTTCAATCGGGGGTGTGCTTTTTTCATTGTAATTTACAGAACAAATGTTCGCAAGTGCTATTTTGTTGTCTTCCAAGTTATGCTACAATGTTTTGTAGCCACTCTGACTCTGAGGTGAATTATGAGCGAAGCGAAAAAACTGGTTCTCATCGATGGGAACTCCATTACATACCGCGCTTTTTTTGCGCTGCCGATGGAAATGCAAACGAGCAAGGGACAATACACCAACGCCGTTTTCGGCTTTACCCGCATGCTGCTGAAGTTATTGGAAGACGAGAAGCCGACCCATCTCATGGTCGCTTTTGACAAAGGCAAAGCGAACTTCCGTCACGACCTGTACACCGAATACAAGGGCACTCGTGAGAAGACGCCGAACGAACTGCGCGAACAGTTTCCGCTGGTGCATGAAGTGCTCGCTGCGTTTGGCATCCCGATCATCGAGATCGCCGGGTATGAAGCGGACGACATCATCGGTACCCTCGCCAAGCAGGCCGAGGCGGACGGGTACGAGACGCTGGTCGTCACCGGGGACAAAGACTTGCTCCAATTGGTGTCCGACCGCGTGACCACCATGCTGACCCGCAAAGGCATCACCGAAACGGAAAAATACGGCGTGGCCGAAGTGGCCGCCCGCTATGACGGCTTGAAGCCGGAACAGATCATCGACCTCAAAGGTTTGATGGGCGATACGTCCGACAACATCCCCGGCATTCCGGGCGTAGGGGAGAAGACGGCGCTCAAGCTGCTCAACTTGTACCCGACCGTCGAAGAAGTGCTCGACCACATCGACGAAGCGCCCGGCAAGAAGCTGCAGGAAAAACTTCGCGAACACCAAGACATGGCGCTCCTATCCAAGCAACTGGCGACGATCAAGCTCGATGTCCCCGTCGATGAACAGGTGGAGACGTTTACCTTTTCCGGCTATGACGTGGCGAAAGTGCGCGACGTGTTCAAGAACCTCGAGTTCCGCTCTCTGCTCAAGGACTTGCCTGCAGGCGAAGGGGCGGAAGCAGAGGAGGAGGAAGCGGCTCCGGCCAAAGAACGCGTGCCGGTTGAGACAATCACCATCGACCGACTGCAAGACGTGTTCGCTACGCTGCCGGAAGCGGTCGGGATGTACCTTGATCTCGAAGGCAACTACCAGTTCGGCGACTTCTACGGGCTGGCGATCGCGACCGAGGAACAAGCCTACTACCTGACCCTCGGCGAGCTGTTGCCCAACGAGTTGGTCGGCCTGCTCCGAGACGATTCGAAGACCAAGATCTTCTACGACGTCAAAGCCTGCGCCGCCGCGTTGAAAAAGCACTATGTCGACTTGGACGACAACACGTTTTGCACCTTGCTCGGCTCTTACCTGCTCAACCCGTCTGACGGTGCGCCCGATCTCTATGATGTGATCGAGCGGGAGATCGGCTGGAAAGTCGCTCCGCTGCCGAAGAGTACGCCGAAGAACAAGGCGGAGATCTCGTTGGAACAGCGTGCCGAGCACGCAGGCGCAATCGCGGCGGCCAACGTCCTGCTCCGTCAGCAACTGTCCCACAAGTTGGACCATAACGACCTGATATCGCTTTACCGCGACCTCGAACTGCCGCTCTCCTTCGTGCTGGCGGAGATGGAGGCGACAGGTGTGCGCATCAACATCGAAGAGCTGAAGGAAATCGGACAATCGCTCTCCGAGCGCATCGAGAAACTGCAAGCGAACATCTACGAGGAGGCGGGGGTCGAATTCAACCTGAACTCCCCGAAGCAGCTTGGAGAAGTGTTGTTCGAGAAACTCGGGTTGCCGCCATCGAAAAAGACCAAGACCGGCTATTCCACCTCGGCCGACGTGTTGGAGAAGTTGGCACCGCACTCGAACGTCGTCACCAACATCCTTGAATACCGCCATCTCGGGAAGCTCAACTCGACCTACGTGGAAGGGTTGCTTCAAGCGGCGAGAGAAAAGGACGGCCTCCATCGTGTCCACACCCAGTTCAACCAAGCGTTGACGGCGACCGGTCGACTCTCCTCCACGGAGCCGAACTTGCAGAACATCCCGATCCGCACGGAGGAAGGGCGTCGTTTGCGCCACGCTTTCGTCCCGTCCGAAGCGGGATGGAAGATTCTCGCCGCCGACTACTCGCAGATCGAACTGCGGATCTTGGCGCATGTGGCCGGGGACGAGAACATGATCGACGCGTTCGTTCATGACCAAGACATCCACACCCGTACGGCGGCCGATATTTTCGAAGTCGAGCCGGAAGCGGTGGACAGCAACATGCGCCGAGCGGCGAAAGCGGTCAACTTCGGGATCGTCTACGGCATTTCCGATTTCGGCCTGTCGCAAAACTTGAACATCCCCCGCAAACAAGCGGCTCAATTTATCGAAAGCTACTTCACCAAGTTCTCCGGTGTGAAACGCTGGATGGAGGAGATCGTCAAGCAAGCGCGCAACGACGGCTATGTCACGACGCTGCTCGGTCGCAAGCGCTACCTGCCGGACATCACCGCCTCCAACTTCAACATCCGTTCGTTTGCCGAGCGCACGGCGATGAACACGCCGATCCAAGGCACCGCCGCCGACATCATCAAAAAAGCGATGGTGAATATCGCCGACGCCTTGCAGCGGGAAAACCTGCGCACCCGCATGCTGCTGCAGGTGCATGACGAACTGATCTTCGAAGCGCCGGAAGAGGAACTGGACGCGCTGCACGAACTGGTGCGCCGCGAGATGGAACAGGTCGTCATGCTCTCCGTCCCGCTCAAGGCGGACATCAACATCGGCGACACCTGGTACGAAGCGAAGTAATTCGCCGACTTGCATATCGAGTGAGAAAGGATGACCCTCCATGCCCGAATTGCCGGAGGTTGAGACGGTCCGACGCGGTCTGGAAGCGCTGGTCGTCGGCAAAACCATCGACCATGTAACCGTCACCTTGCCCCGCATCATCCGCACGCCAGACGATGTGGAGCAGTTCAAATTCCTGCTCCAAGGCCAATCGATCGACGAGGTCGGCCGTCGCGGCAAATACCTGCTGCTTGGCATCGGTCCCTATACGCTGGTCTCCCACCTGCGGATGGAAGGCCGCTACGGCCTCTACAACACCGAGGAGCCGGTCGAAAAGCACACCCACGTCATCTTCCATTTCACCGACGGCACCGACTTGCGCTACAAGGACGTGCGCCAGTTCGGCACGATGGATCTGTTGCCTCGCGGTGACGAGAATCGACTGGCCGGGCTGAAGACGCTGGGGCCGGAACCGCTGACCGACGTCTTCACCGCCGACGTGCTGATCGCTCAATTTCGCAAGCGACGCGGTGGCAAAGTCAAAGTCTTGTTGCTCGATCAGACAGTAGTGGCCGGGCTTGGCAATATCTATGTAGATGAGGTCTTGTTTCAAGCGGGCGTCCACCCGGAAGCACTCGGCCCTGCACTGACCGACGAGCAGATTCGCCGCCTGCATGCGGCGATCCGCGACGTGTTGGCGCGTTCCGTCGAACTCGGCGGATCGTCGATCAAGTCGTATGTCAACGGCTACGGGCAGGAAGGCGGCATGCAGCACCAGTTGAAAGTCTACGGGCTGGCGAACAGGCCCTGTCCGAACTGCGGCACCGAGGTCGTCAAGACTCGTCTCGGCGGTCGCGGCACGCATTTCTGCCCCAACTGCCAACCCTTGTAACCGGAGACACCGGCCCAACTTCCTGTCCCCACACGCTTTCTCTCGCCCACGCATATCGTAGTGGCAGACGGAAGGGAAGGAGGGGACAGCATGTTACACTTCGTCTCCCTGTTGGTGTTGGCGTTCGCCGTCTCTCTGGACGGATTCGGCGTCGGCATCACCTACGGACTGCGCAAGATCCGGATTCCTTGGTGGTCGTTGCTGGTAGTCACTCTCTGTGCCGCGTCGATGATCTTGGTGGCGATGCAAGTCGGCAGCGTGTTGTCCCAATACGTGCCCGTTCAATTTGCCAAATCGTTCGGAGCTGTCATCCTGATCGGGGTCGGCAGTTTCGCCATCTATAACATCCTGACCCAGAAGGAAAAGGACCTGCCAGAGGCGAACGTTGTAGAAACGGGAGGGGCAGACCCGGAAGCACCATCCGACTCCCTGCAACGCATGACGGTGTTGCACCTCGAATTGAAGAAAATCGGCTTGGTCATCCAGATTCTGCGCACGCCGTCCTCGGCCGACGTCGACCGTTCGGGCGACATCTCGGTCAAGGAAGCTCTGGTGCTCGGATTCGCTCTGTCGATGGACGCGTTCGGGGCGGGAATCGGGGCGTCCTTGGTCGGGTTCCACTCGTGGAGCACCGCTTTGACGATCGCCTTGATGAACCTCCTGTTCATCACCTCTGGCGTGAAAATCGGCATGCGCTATGCGGACACCCGCGTGCTGCGCAAGATGGCCTATCTGCCGGGCGTGATGCTGATCCTGATCGGCATCTCGAAGTTCTTCTAAACACACAAGACGCATCCTACACACAACAGGAGGAGCGAAAATGATCGTAGGCTTGACCGGATCGATTGCAACGGGTAAAAGCACCGTATCCAAGATTCTGTCCGATCTCGGAGCGGTCATCGTCGACGCCGACAAGATCGTGCGCCACGTCCAAGCCAAAGGGGAAGCGGCTTGGCGGGACATCGTCACGGCGTTTGGCGAAGAGATTCTGCTGAAGAGCGGGGAACTCGACCGCGCCAAGCTCGGCAGCATCGTGTTCAGCGACACGGCGAAGCGGGAGCAACTCAACACCATCGTGCATCCGCGCGTGCGCGAAGAGCGTGACCGCCAAACGGAAGCGGCGCTATCCGCCAACCCCCGACAGGTGGTGGTGTGGGATATTCCGCTGTTGATCGAAACGGGCATCTACAAGGACGTTGACAAGACGATTGTCGTCTATGTCGACCAAGAGACGCAACTGCGGCGTCTCTTGGAGCGGGACAAGCTTGCGCTCGAGCAGGCACAAAAGCGCATCGCCGCTCAGATGCCCGTCGAAGAAAAGAAAACGTACGCCGACTACTTGATCGACAACCGCGGTACCTTGGAAGAGACGCGAGAACAGGTGCGTCGCGCGTATGTCGAATTGACGGAGTTGGCGCACCGGGGAGCCGAAGCGTGATCTGGCCGCGCATCTCTTGGGCCTTGTCCGCCAAGGCGAAGCGCAAAATCCTCCTGCTCGGCGGCCTGCTGTTGCTCGTGGTGCTCTTGGTGTCCTCCAACTGGTTCTGGCGTTGGCTATACCCGATTCACCACGAAGAAGCGATCCAACAGGCGGCGGCCGCACATGAGATCGATCCCTTGCTGATCGCCGCGATCATTCGCGTCGAGAGCAAGTTTGAGCAGGAGAACGTCTCTCACGTCGGCGCGATCGGTTTGATGCAACTGATGCCGAACACCGCCGAATGGATCGCCCAGCAGACGAACATCCCCTATAGGGGGGCACAGGACCTCGCACAGCCCGAGACCAACATCAAGATGGGGGCCTGGTACATCGCTTTCCTCTCCGAGCAATTCGGAGGTGATCAGGCGGCTGTGATCGCCGCTTACAACGCGGGTCCCGGTCGCGTCTCCCAATGGATCGAGGAGAAGAAGTGGGACGGTCGCTTGGAGACGGCCGACCGCATTCCCGTCGGGGAAACGCGCCACTATGTCCAGCGCGTCTTTTACAACTATGAGAAATACAAGCAGCTCTACCCCGACTTCGGGGATACATATTGACCCTTCCCCCTGTGGAAACTAGCGAAGAGACTTGCCAGCCTACACGGAGGAGGGGTTTTTTCATGGAAAAACACCGCCTGACCCACGACGACATGGAGCATCGCCTGCTGTCCGGAGACAAGATCGACACGACGACGCGCGAAGAGCAGGAAGATTACGAGATCGACCGCCAGCCGTCCGACCGCACCCAATCGCTGGTCGACCTGCCACTGAAGAACCAAAAGATCTAAAACGGCAAAAACCCCGTCCTCACAGACGGGGTTCTTCTTGTCCACGGCTCAAGTTCGTTCCAGCGAACCTTTTGCTTAGTCCTCGATCGTCTCGCGTACGAAGATGTACGGCAGGTTGCGGGCAAAATCGCCTAAGTTCAAGCCGTAGCCGGCCACGAACAGGTCTTCGATCTCATAGCCTTGGTAATCCAGGTTCACGTCGGCGACGCGGCGCGACGGTTTGTCGAGGAAGCAGCAGGTCTTCAGCGAGCGCGGCTTCTTCTGTTCCAAATGGTCGAGCACGCCACGCAAGGTGATGCCGGTATCGAGAATATCATCGACGACCAGCACGTCTTTGCCTTCGATCTCCGTGCGGATGTCGTGGACGATCTCGACGCGGCCTTGGCTCTCGGTTCCGTGTCCGTAGCTGGAGGTGGTCATGAAGTCCACGTTTACGTCCAAGTTGATCTCGCGCACCAAGTCGGCGGCGAATACGAACGAGCCGCGCAACAGCGAGATGACGACCAACTCGCGGCCGTCATAGTCGGCGGTCAACTGCTTGCCGAGCTTTGCGACGCGTTGTTGGATCTTTTCACGGTCAAAGAGGATGCGGTCTCTGGTTTTTGCCATCGGGTAAATGCCTCCCATATCCGGTATCGTTTGCTCAGTCAGCCACTTATTGGGCTATTGTATCGCACCGATTCCTGTCAAGCAATACTTGACTAGTATTCCCATCAATCGGCCAAGAACATCCAGACCAAGCTACCGACCAAGAGCAACAACAAGCCGCCCATCACCCACGGCAGGTAGGAGGTGCCAGATGGGACGGACGACGGGTGCCCCACCGGTGTCGGACCACTCAACGCCCCTTCCTGCGCCTCAAACGGGGCCAAGGGCTCGTCGGCATAGTCCTCCGACCCGAACTCCTCGTCCTGTGACGCGGCAAACGGGTCCTCGTCGACGCGAAAGCCGATCTCGGCGACATCGATCACCGTGAGGCCGATGCGGGCTTCATGCACGCGCTTTTGAAACTCCAACTGGTCGGAGATGATCGGCAACTGTTCGCGCCGGGCCGTCAACAACAGCTCCGTCTCGACCGGGTCGAACGCTTCGCCGAATTCGGCGTTGTCCAGCGAGTTGACGACGGTGATCGTCACCGTCTCGCTGAACAGGATCGGCGCGCTCTTCATCCACGGCACCTTCAAGGTACGCTCCATTTTCTTGCGGACAAACGGCTGCTCAAAAAAGGCGATCAACTGCTCGATGTTTCCTTTGACCCGCGCATCTTGGGACAGATCCATCACCACTTGGTCCGAGTCTTTCAGGTCATACAACTCGATCACCGAGACATAGGGAATCACATATTCGATTGGCTCTATAGGTTCCAGAAGCTCTGAGAAAATCGCAAACAGAACAGGCTCCAGTACAAATCGCTTCATAAGCGCTCCATCTCCTTCCAAAAAAGCATACTGGACGTTGGAGCTTGATGCAACTATCTATATGCAGATTTTGCTATACTATGGGAGAGAAATCAATCGATCCAGCCCAATCGCAGGAGGAATCCCATGACAACAACTCAGCAAACGGAAGCGAAGTCCGTTTTGATCGGCACGACCAACCACGGTTTTGCCCAATATGCGCAAGAGGAGGTCCGCCGTCTGTTGCCGGACACCAAATTCACCGTGCTCGAACCGGGGGAGGTGTTTTTCATCCACGCACCTTACGCCCTCGAGGAAGTGGTGGCGCGGTTGAAGCAGACGGAACCGATGTTCCTTCGCCACATCCAACCGGTGACCGATGAGCTGGCGATCGACCGCACCCGTGCCGACCTCGACCACTTGATCGAATTCGTCCGCGACAACATCTCTTGGACCGAAAGGGAGAAAGTCGCCATCCAGACCCGTAAGCTGGGCGCGGTGAAGTACGAATACACGCCCTATGGCGTCAAAGAGGCGCTCGACGCGATTCTCGTGCAGGAACGCGGCGTCGAGCCGGTCGTGCGCGGCGCCGATCGCATCCTCTCGATCTTCTTGACGCAGGAAAAAGCGTATCTGGGACTGTCCCGCCCGGAGGACAACCTCTCCGACTGGTCGGGCGGGGCGGTGCGCTACCAGAAGGAAGAAGGCCAAATCTCCCGTGCCAAATTCAAACTGTTAGAGGCCGAGGAGCGATTTGACCTCGACTTTGCTCAGTTTGAAACCGCAATGGACATCGGAGCGGCTCCCGGCGGCTGGACCTCGCTGCTGCTCGAACGAGGCTGTCACGTCACCGCCATCGACCCCGGCGAGATGCACGAGTCGCTGCTCGACGAGCCGAACCTGACGTTCCTGCAGAAAAACGCAGCCGATGTGCATCTCGACGACGAATCGTTTGACCTGCTCGTCTGTGACATGAGCTGGAGCCCGAAGCAGATGAGCAAGTTGGTCGCCGACCTGCTGCCCGCCTTGCGCGTGGGCGGTGTGGCGATCGTCACCGTCAAGCTGATGCACAAGAAGCCGTTTCAGACGGTCAAGGAGATTCTGAACACCTTCGGGCCCGAGATGGAGTTGATGCGGGCGAAGCAACTGTTCCACAACCGCGAGGAACTCACGCTCTACTTGATGAAGATGTAACAGATGGAGACCCCGGTGTCGTGCCTCGCGTGAAGCCGGGCATGAAAAAAGCCGCCTATTCCGGTATAGGCGGCCTTTTTCTCATGTGTGGGGTACGTGCTCCAATGACTTTGGGACGGTAGGTTACGATGCTTTGTGATTGACAGAGACTGCGAGACCGCGTGACTTGATCTCGTCTTGCAACAGCAGGATGAACTGGTCGTCCAAGTCCTGTCTAACAGCGTTCACATAGGCCTCGACCAAATAGTCGTCACTTAATAGATGCATCTCGGTTCACCTCACAGTTCTTGTCTCGTACTCTACCAATCCCGCGCGCGAGTTGGTTGTGTTATGACTATATCATGGAAAAAAGAACCGAACAAGCGTTCTAGTTATCCACAATACCCTGTGAATTGTGTGTGTACAAGTTGTGGATGCCTTGTGGAAAAGGGTGTTTTTACCAGAAGAATGCTCGTGGAATAGTGTGTACAACCTTATCCACATTTTCCATGATTCGATGTGATGCGAGGATAGAAAAAATTTTTCGACAAATTGCGCCGGTACAGGGCGCATAAGGATCCAGCCTCGAACACATCCTAGAAAAGAAAAGATGCCATTAGAATGCGCTTTCAAGCGTTGCGTCGAGCCTCATCCCGAAAGTGACCGCAAGTTTGTTTCCAGCCCTGTCGACCAACTAGTTCATATGTTGTATAATGATGAGAAAAGAACTCGGATTCTTTGTTTGTTTGTCGTTTTTTCTTGTTAGACACATAGGAGGGGTACACATGTCAGAAACCAAAGCAAAAGCCGGTTTGCAAGATATTGTAGCGGGGGAGTCGGCGATCTGTCTCGTCGACGGCCAAAAGGGTCGCTTGGTTTACCACGGCTATGACATCAACGATCTGGTAGGCAAAGCTTCTTTTGAAGAAGTGATCTACCTGTTGTGGCACGGCAAACTGCCGAACAAACAAGAACTCGCAACGCTCGATGCGGAGCTGAAGAAGAACCGTGAGATCCCGGCTGACGTGCTGGACTTGGTGAAAGCGCTTGTAAACTCCCCGGCGAGCCCGACCGGCATGGAGATCCTGCGCACCGTGGCCAGCTACGTCGGCGCTGTGGATGCGGATAAATCGATGGAACGCGACAACCATCTCAAGCAATCGGCGAAACTCGTTGCCCTGCTGGCTACGGTCACCGCAGCGGTCGGTCGCCTGAAGAACGGTCAAGAGTATGTCGCACCGCGCAACGACCTCGGTCATGCGGCAAACTTCCTGTACATGCTCAACGGCAAGGAAGCGGACGAACTGTCTGTCGAAGCGTTCGACGTGGCGCTGATCCTGCACGCGGACCACGAGTTTAACGCGTCCACTTTCACCGCTCGCTGCACCGTGGCGACGATGTCGGACGTCTACTCCGGCGTCACCTCGGCGATCGGCGCGCTGAAAGGCCCGCTGCACGGCGGTGCAAACGAAGACGTGTTGCGCATGATGATGGAGATCGACTCGGTCGAGAAAGCGGCGAGCGAAGTCCAAGCGAAGCTGGACGCAGGCGTGAAGGTACCGGGCTTCGGCCATCGGGTGTATCGCAACTACGACCCGCGCGGTCTCGTTCTGAAAAAATACGCGCAGGAACTGACCAAGCGCGCAGGCAACACCAAATGGTACGACATGACCGAGATCACCGAAGGCGTCGTGCTCGAACACTTTGCGAAAAAGGGCAAAGACCTCAAGTTCAACGTCGATCTGTACTCCGGCTCCCTGTATGAAGCGATGGGCATTCCGGTGGAGCTGTTCACCCCGATCTTCGTGATTTCCCGCGTAGCCGGTTGGACGGCGCACATCCTCGAGCAGTATGCGAACAACCGCATCATCCGCCCGGTCGCCGACTACGTCGGTCCGGTCGACCTCGAATTCAAACCGATTGAAGAGCGCGAGTAAGCGGTTCATTTACCTGAAGCAATCACCTAGAGCCCCTGTTTGTCACAGGGGCTCTTTTGCTCAGTCCACAAGTAGTTGAGGAGGAACTCCTGTGCATTTTACCGAATTGTACACCGATCATCCGGCGATGATCGTGTGGCTGTTGATCTTGACGATGGTCGTGCCGACGCTTGCGAACATGATATTCGACCGCATGTTCGGCAACAAGACAGGCTTTGGCCGTCTGCTGCTGGGCGGCGTGATCTTCTTCGTGGTCTCGCTGGTCGCCTCCGACTTGCTCGTCCACAAGTTTTTGTACCTGCAAAGCACCAACACGCCGGAGATGAACGTCTGGAACGAAGCGCGGGTCAAACTGACGCTGGTCTTCAACGTCGTCGCCGTCACCTATCTGATGGGTCTTTTCGTCAACAAGGCGATCTACCGCCAAGACAACGTCGTGTATTACAAAACGTCGCTGGTCACCTTGTTCCTGTTCCCGATTCTCGGCTTCGTGTTTACACAGGTCGCGTAACGCAGAAGGAACGGACACCCTCGCTCTTTTGCGAGGGTGTTTTTCTGTGATTCCCCCTCTAAAGCGATCAGATAAGTGGGAATACTTCAACAAATTTCAACGAAAAAAGCAGGAATAGTTGGCTTCTCACCGAATAAGAGGAGAAGAGGTAGAATAGAAAGGGGTTATCAGGCGTGATCGTACAACAACTAAAAATGGAAGCGCACAAGGTCTACACCATCGAACCGAGCGCATCCTTGAAAGACTTGCTCGACAAGTTGGAAACCAGCGGCTACCAGTTCCTTCCGGTCGTAGCTGACAACATCTTCTACGGCATCGCCGGCTATGCGGATGTTCATAAAGCGTATTTTGAAAGCGGCACCGACAAAACGAAATTCCTCGCCGAGACCAAGGTGGAGAGCATTGCGATCAACCGTCAGGCGACGATTCATGAGGAAGGGAATATCGAGGAGATCCTCAAAGGGATCGACCGCGTGCCGTTTCTCGCCGTTCTCGACGCGGAGAACAAGTTCAACGGCATCGTCACCAAGAGCACGCTCAACGGCATGCTCCGCGACGCGCTGGGCATGCACAAGCCGGGCATTCGCCTGACCGTTTCGATGCCGGAAATGCAAGGCTACTTGGAGAAGTTTGCGGCGCTGGTCAAGAACTACTCCAACATCTTCGGCCTGTTGGTGCTCGATGACAACACCAACTTCGGCTACCGTCGCGTCTCGTTCAAAGTCGCGCCGGAGACGAACATCGACGCGATGACCGATGACTTGAAAAACATCGGCGTGCGCGTCTTCCATATCGCACCGGTTACGACTACGGTCTAATCGCACGCGATTCCCGCTCCCCTTTGCCGGAGCGGGTTTTTTTGTGCACACCTAAACGATTGCCCACATAGGCTACAGGGAAAACACTCATTTAGGAAAGGACGTGGAAGGCCGTGCCACTTGTCGTACTCGATCCCGGGCATGGGGGAAGGGATCCTGGGACCGTAGGGAATGGGTATCAGGAAAAAGACCTTGTTCTCGCCACCTCGCTGCTGATCCGAGACGCGCTGCAACGTTGCGGCATTCGCGTCATCATGACCCGACAAACGGACACACTGCCTCTCCCCTCCGGCACCATCGGGCAAGACTTGACCTATCGAGCCAACTTGGCAAACGAAGCGGACGCCGATCTGTTTCTGGCGTGGCACGTCGACTATTCGACGAACCCGGATGTCAACGGCGTCGCCGCTTGGATCTATCCGCAGGCGCGGGGCACACGCACCGAAACGTGGGCGCAGTTGATCGTCAACGCCATCGCCCAAGCGACGGGGCAGCAGAACCGCGGTGTCTACCTCGGCGATTTTGCGGTGCTTCGGGAGACGGTGATGGACGCGGTGCTGATCGAGTCCGGGTTTATCACCAACGTGCAGGAAGCAGACCATCTCGCCGTACCCGAGTTCCAGCGGCGGGCGGCCGAAGCGGTGGCGCGGGCGATCTGCAAGATCTTCAACTTGCCGTATGTCGCGCCGGTCGTCCCGCAACCGACGACACCGCCGCCCAAACCTACTCCAACGCCGACACCAACGCCGCTCCCCGCACCTTCTACCGATGAGCTGTGGCCGGTCTGGGCGGCCGAATCGATTCGAACCGTCATCGAGTGGGGCGTGATGCTCGGCTATACCGACGGCACGTGGCGCCCGGATAAACCGGTCACCCGTGCGGAGTTGGCCGTGGTGCTCACCCGTTACTTCGACTTCCTGCAATCACGATTCCAGAGCGACGGAAATGGGGGCGAAACGCAATGACCGATGCCATCATGAGCTGGCTCGACCAAGGCGTGTCGTTGCTGTTGCAGGTCGCGGTGCTGGTTGGCCTGTTCCTGCTTCGAACCATTCGCAACAAAGTCAGCGAGTATGTCGAGTCTCGAACCACCCTGCATCAGCGGGAACTGCTGGCCCAAATTGGTCGCGAAGCCTACGCCTACGCGGAGACGGTCTACCGAGAGGCGGACGGCCCGGCGAAGCTGAACCACGCGATCCGTTACCTGCTCGATCACTGCGAGCGATGCGAATTGACAGATGTGAAGCTCAAAGAAGCCCGTGCCGTCATCGAATCGGCGTGGCTGAAAGACAACACGTCGAACAAAACGGCCGAGCCGGTACAACCGCCGGCTTCGTACTCGGAAGAAAAACGATAGGCGTCCGACGCGCCTTGTCTCATGGAAAAAGCTCTCTCCGTCTCAACAGACAGAGAGAGCTTTTTACGTGAGCTTTCGGTCGGCTCGACGCGACAACCACGCCTCGACCGCCCATGCGATCAAAAGCACGAGCAAGACGCCGAGCGAGTCGAACGTGTACACGTCGATCGCATGACCCGTCCGTCCGGCGACAAACGTCTGGTGAAACTCATCGGACGCCGCATAGCCGATGGCGAGCAACCCGCAGACGGGCAACGCCACCTTTTTCCGAATCGTGGTGGCGGCGAACGTCTGCCACAGCAGGAATGTGAGCGCGGCGTATTCGGTCACATGGCCGCATTTGCGAATGAAGTATTCGAGCATCGAGTAGGGGTGCTTGTAGGAGACAAGCCCGCCGTCGTATGTAAATTCGATGGGAGGCAACCAGGCGAGCAAGGTGTCCTCGTCGATCAGGGTGCGCAACCACGGGCGCAAGTCCTGTTGCTGGTACGGTTCTCCCGATTTGTAAAAGATCAGGCCCATCCAGAACAGGCTCAACAGCAAAAAGATTCCAAAGCGCAGGCGGCTTTTGATCAAGTCTCTCTTCCTCCCCTTGGCAGCTTTTTGGAAAACACGCTTTCCCCATTGTTTCATAGAAAGCAAAAACGGACAAGACCCGCGACGGGGTCTTGTCCATTCCGGCCAAGGACGGAGATTAGTGCATTTCCGGGCGAGCCGGTTCGGAGATTTCGCTCAGTGCGAAGCCTGCTTCGTTCTCATGGATGCCGATGGTGGCCATGTCGCCAAGTGCGACGATGCCGACCAAACGACCGTCTTCCACGACGCACAGACGGCGGATTTGCTGGTTGGCCATCAGATCGGCCGCTTCATGCGCGTCCGTTTCCGGGTTGACGGTCACCACAGCGGAGGTCATGCAGTCGCTGCACACCGTGGTGTTGATGTCCATGCCTTTTGCACAGGCGCGAACGACGATGTCGCGGTCCGTGATGATGCCTTGCAGATGGTTTTCCTTGTGAACGACCGGCACGACGCCGACATCGAGGTCGGCCATGATCGCAGCTGCCTGTTGCAGCGAATCGTCCGTTTTGCAGGTGCGAACGTCGGTGGTCATGAGCTCACGAATTTTCACTGTCGCATCGCCTCCTCATGAGATAGGGTGCTCCGAAACCAAAGAAAAAGACTGCCGGGAAGAGTGCTCCCAACAGCCTTTAGTATGCCGGACAACTTGCCCCGTTATGCGATGCGTTTCTAAGCTCACTCCGTCTGCGGTTTGGCAGCGCCGAGCACGGCGTACAGGCCCCACGCGCCGAGGATGATGTGCAGCAGGTTCTCCGCCACTTCCAGATGCAGACCGAGCAACTCCGGCAGGAAGAAGCCGATCACGCCGACGATCAGGTAGACCGTGCCGAAGACCTGACCGAACAGTCTGGCCCAGTTGTCCGTGCGGGACGCCGCGATCCCGAGGATGCCGAGGACCAGGTAGACGATGTTCTGGGTGGTATCGAATTGAATGATTCCGAGGAGGTCCGTCACGAAGAAACCGAGAATGCCGAGCAGCAACGCCAACCAACCTGCGACACGAGCAAAAATCTTCGCCATAAGTGTTCCCTCCCGTAGGTGGATGAGATACGCGACCGATTCGGCCGCGCTCACTACACGGTATACGGTCTTCGGCTTGCGTATGACAGAAAAAATCGACTTCTTTTCCTCGTGGACGGCATGCGTTCTGTTCACTCCTCCGCGCTCATAAGAAAGAAGAGGGGAAATGTTCGTCCACGGAGGACGGTACAACCAAAGGAGGGAGTGCGGTTTGCCACCAAGCCAAAGCGCGTTGCCCGAACGCTATCGGGATGACCGGTTGCATGCGATGGCGATCGACCCGCAACGGATCTTCATTTATTGGGACGAAGGCGCGGCGGTGAGCGCGATCGTCGCACGGCATCTGGCCGCGGGCTGGGAACAGGCTCCGCGTGGGCTGCGTGTCCGCTTGGCGGAAGGGGACGTTCGGTTGCTGCCTTGCGAAGCGGCGTCCGGGTCGGTGTATGTGGGCGGTTTGCAGGCCGGTGCTCCTTGTCGTGTGGAATACGGGGTGGAATGGCAGGGGCGGTTCCTCCCGCTGTATGAGACCCGGGTGCAACTGCCAGGAGTCAGGTCGAAACGTCCGGCGTCGGTGGAGCTGTCGGAGCGGATCTCGTCCTATACGCTGTACACCCGATCTTGAGAGGAGGATGGGGATGAAACGAGGGTTTTTGACGATGGTGTTGCATGCCCATCTTCCGTATGTGCGGCATGAACGAATCCGCAACGCGTTGGAGGAACGTTGGTTTTATGAAGCGATGTCGGAAACGTATCTGCCGCTGCTTGCGATGTGGGAGCGGTTGCAGCGGCAGGGGACGCCTTTTTCCTATGCCTTGGTGTTGTCGCCGACTTTGTTGTCGCTGTTGGCGGATGCGGAGATGGCGGCGCGGTATGCCGAACATTTGCAGAAGACCATTCGTTTAACGGAAAAAGAGTTGGTGCGCACGGTGCATGAGCCGCAGGTGCAGGAGTTGGCGCGGATGTATCGGGCAACGTACGTGGATTTGTCGGATCGCTTTGAGCGGTATGGACGCAACCTGATCCCGCAGTTCGTACGACTGGCGGTGAGCGGACATCTCGAGTTGCTGACCTGTGCGGCGACACACGGGTTCCTGCCGGTGATCTCCCGCGAGGAGTTGCGGCAGGGACAGATTCGGCTGGCGGTGGAGACGCATCAGCGATTGACCGGCTTGCAGCCGCAAGGGATCTGGTTGCCGGAGTGCGGGTATTTCCCGGGAATTGAAGAGGTGCTGGAGCAGGAGGGGCTGCGGTATTTTCTCGTGGATTCGCATGCGTTTGCCGCGTCGTCTGCGTCCGAGCAGCAAGGCGAGTCGGGGCACGATCTGCACGCTCCGTTGCGCGTGGGTGCGTCGCAGGTGGTGGCGTTGGCTCGCGACCCGCAGGCGGCGCAGCAGGTGTGGAGTTCGTTCGTCGGGTATCCGGGGGACGGCGCGTATCGGGAGTATTACCGTGATATCGGCTTCGATCTGGACTGGGGATACATTCGCGAGTTCGTTCATCCTGAGGGGATTCGGGTGAACACGGGGATCAAGTATCACCGCGTGACGGGAGCGGGTCCGCACAAGGCGTTGTATCAGCCCGATTTGGCACAGAAGAAGGTGCGGGAGCATGCGGCGCATTTTGTAGCGGCGCGGTTGGACGCGTTGGAGCGAG
Organism: Bacilli bacterium; assembly: GCA_035776695.1. GTDB lineage: Bacteria > Bacillota > Bacilli > Tumebacillales > Tumebacillaceae > Tumebacillus. The sequence goes on along the minus strand of DASTWJ010000003.1, from coordinate 25,433 downwards.
AATCGGGGAAGTCGAGAGCACCTTTGATCACGGCTCCTTTTGATGCGGAGCTTTTCGGGCACTGGTGGTTTGAAGGGCCGCAATGGTTGGAGCAGGTCGCGTTGCAAGTACAGGATACCGCTCTCAAACTCACCACGCCAAGCCGGTATCTACAGGCGTACCCGGAGACGGATGCGGCCGCCGAAATGTCGATGTCCTCTTGGGGGCGCGGAGGCTACGCGGACGTCTGGGTGAACGAGACGAACGACTGGATCTACCCGCATCTGCACCGGCTGGAAGAGAAGCTGATCCGCCTCCTACATCGCAAGTCACGCGACGGTTTGGAAGAGCGCACGGAGCGCGCGTTGCGTCAGATGGCGCGGGAGGTGTTGCTCGCCCAAGCCAGCGACTGGGCGTTCATCATGGCGATGAACACGACGGTGCAGTACGCCACGGAGCGCGTAGAAACGCATGTGCAACAGGCGATGGCGTTGGCTGAAGCGATCGAGCGCGGGGAGATTCCGGCGAGTTTCGTGCAGGCACTGGAAGCGCAAGCGCCCCTTTTTCCGGAGCTGAACGTGGAGGCTTTCTTGGGACGGGACATGACGGCGGTACGGCAAAAGTCGTCGTTGCGCGTGCTGATGTTGTGTTGGGAGTTCCCGCCGCGGACGGTCGGAGGACTGGCGCGTCACGTATACGACTTGAGCCGGGCATTGGCGCAGGAAGGGATCGAGGTGCATGTGGTGACCTGCCATGGCGCGGATACGCCGGAGACGGAAGAGATCGAGGGCGTGACGGTGCATCGCGTGTATCTGCCCGATTATGAAGACGGGCCGTTTACGGAGTGGGCGGCGTTGCTCAACATCCGCTTGGCGGCGATGGGGGCGCGGGTGTTGAGCGGCTATGGGCCGTTCGATCTGATTCACGCCCACGATTGGCTGGTGGCGGAAAGCGCCCGGCATTTGAGCGAAGTCGGGGACTGCCCGCTGGTGACGACGATTCATGCGACCGAGTACGGGCGGCATCACGGGCTGCATAACGACTTGCAGCGGCAGATTGCTGAGATGGAGAAGCAATTGGCTGCGGAGTCGGAGGAAGTGATCGTCTGCTCCCAATACATGCGGGCGGAGTTGCGCGACATCTACGGTGTGGATGCGGAAAAATTGCACGTGTTACCTAACGGCGTGGATCTTACGGAGTTGCGGAAGGGAACGGAAGAACAGGCGTACGACCACGCGCACGCATTATCTGACGTCAACACGCCTCATTTTTCCGCACCCACGATCTTCTACGTCGGTCGCCTCGTCCCGGAGAAAGGCGTGCAAGTCCTGCTCGAAGCGGCATCTCATGTCTTCGCAGAAATCCCACACGCCCGCTTCCAAATCGCTGGCAAAGGCCCGATGCTCGCCGAGCTCCAAGACCTCGCCGCCCGCCTGGGAATCACGGATCGGGTCGACTTCCTCGGCTTCGTCACCGACGAACAGCGCAACCGCCTGATGCGACAAGCGAGCGTCGCCGTCTTCCCGAGCTTGTACGAACCGTTCGGCATCGTCGCGCTGGAGGCGATGGGACTCGGCATCCCGACGGTCGCCGGGCGCACGGGCGGTCTCGCGGAGATCATCGAGCACGGCGACGACGGCTGGCTGGTGGAACCGGGCAACGCCCGCGACCTCGCCGCCACCTTGCTCGCCCTCTTACGCAACCCGCAACAAACCGCTGCCGTCGCCAAGCGCGGCTTGCTCAAAACCGAAACCCAATTCGGCTGGGCCACCATCGCCCGCGACACCTGTCGGGTATACCGCCAAGCCATCTCCCAACACGCCATGTTGGCGGAGCGCGACAGGGAGCCTACCCCGTCAGACCTGCGCCCGGTGAGTACCTGATGGAGAGAGAGGGAGTGAACCATGAAAGCTGTGATCTTGGCAGGCGGCCAAGGAAGCCGTCTGCGCCCCTTGACCTGTAACAAGCCGAAGCCGATGGTGCCGTTGCTCGGTCAACCGTGCATGGCCTACACGATCGACCTGCTGCGTCGCACCGGGATCACCGACATCGCCGTCACCCTGCAATACATGCCTGACGCGATTCGCGGGTATTTCGGCGACGGCCGGGAACACGGCGTGCGCATCGCCTACTACGAGGAAAAGATACCGCTCGGCACGGCGGGCTCCGTGAAAAACGCGCACGACTTCCTCGACGAAACGTTCATCGTCATCTCCGGCGACGCGCTGACCGACTTCCATCTCGCCGAAGCCCTGCGCAATCATCAGCAAAAAGACGCGCTGGCGACGATCATCCTCACCCGCGTCGAAACCCCGCTCGAATACGGGGTCGCGATTACGGAAGCGGACGGTCGGATCACCCGCTTTTTGGAAAAACCGTCGTGGGGCGAAGTCTTTTCCGACACGGTGAACACGGGGATCTACATTTTGGAAAAAGAAGTGTTGGACCTGATCCCCGCCGATCAGGAATTCGATTTCTCGAAAGACCTGTTCCCCTTGTTGATGAAACAAGGTCACGATCTATACGGCTACATCGCGGACGGCTACTGGTCGGACATCGGCAACCTCGCCCAGTACCGCGAAACGCAGTTCGACATGCTCGACGGCAAAGTCCATGTGACGATCCAAGGTCACCGCGTCGCTCCCCGCGTCTGGATCGGCGCAGGCGCACAGGTGTCGGCGGACGCCACGCTCGAACCGCCCTGCTACATCGGGCGCGACACCACCGTCGAAGCGGGCGTTCACATCGGGCCATACACCGTGCTCGGCAATGCCAACTTGCTGAAAACGGGCGCCTCGCTCAAACGAACGATCATCTGGAACCAAAACCACATCCGCGAAGGCGTCGAGCTGCGCGGTTCCACCGTCTGTTCGCAGACGTCGCTCGACCACCACGCCGCCGGCTTTGAAGGCTCCGTGATCGGTGACGCCTGCTCGCTCGGGGCGAAGTCGGTGCTCAAGCCGCACGTCAAGCTCTGGCCGGCCAAGCGCGTGCAAGAAGGCACCACCGCCCACTCCTCGCTGATCTGGGGCGAGAAGCTGGAGAAGCGCTTGTTCGGGCTGCTCGGCGTGCAAGGCATCGCCAACGTCGACCTGACCCCCGACTTCGCCGCTCGACTGGCGGCCGCTTATGGCGCGACGCTACCCTATGGGGCGAAAATCGCGATCTCCTGCGACGACGACCCGTTTGCCTGTCTGTTGCGCCGCGCCTTCGACGCCGGTCTGCACTCGGGCGGCGTACACACGATCTCCTGCGGCACGATCACCACGCCGATGCTTCGCTATGCGGTCAAGGCGTTGGAAGCGGACGGCGGTCTGCACGTGCGCCGTATCGGCCCGGCAAGCGACGACCGCCTGCTGATCGAGTTTATCGACAAGCGCGGGCTCAACCTCGACAAAAGCGTCGAGCGCAAGATCGAGAACGCGTTCTGGCAGGAGGACTTCCGCCGCGCCAATCGCGCCCAGATCGGCACGTACGAAACGGCGCTGCAACTGACCGACGCCTATGTCAAAGACCTGCTGCGCCAAGTCCATCCCGACCGCATCAAGCGCGAACGCCTCCGCGTCGCCGTCCAATACGATCAGGCGATCCTACAAGACGTGATTCCACCCTTGTTCGACGTACTGGGGATCAAGGGGGAGGTTCTCGATGCGAGGCAAGCAGCCCAAGGCGAACTCCAATCTCGCGTCACATCGGGCGCGTACCATTTCGGCGTGCGCCTCGACGAAAATGGGGAGCGCATCTCGCTGATCACCGAACGGGGCCGCGTGATCGAAGAAGACCTGCTGCTGGCCTTGCAGGTGCTCGTGCATCTCTCGGCGGGCGGCGACCAGTTCGCCGTGCCCGTCACCGCGCCGACGATCGTCGAAGGGCTCGCGGAGAAATTCCAAGCGGAAGTGATCCGCACCAAAGCGAACCCGCGCTCGCTGATGGAGCCGACCTCCGACGAGCCCTTCCCGATGCTGTTCGACGCGCTCTACACCTTGGTCAAACTCGTCGACACCTTGGCCCGCACCAAACTGACGCTCTCCGCGCTGCTCGACTCGATCCCGCATTTTCACATCCTGCGTCGCGACGTCCACTGCCCTTGGGAATCGAAAGGCCGCGTGATGCGCCTGCTGATCGAAGAGACCCAAGGCGAGACGGTCGAGTTGCTCGACGGGATCAAGATCTTCACCGACGACGGCTGGACGCTGATTCTGCCCGACTCGGAAGCGCCGTCGTTTCAAGTGCTGGCCCAAGGCAAGACTGAGCAGGAAGCGGAACGGCTCGTCGGCACCTTCGCCCACAAGATCGCCACGATCCAACAGGCGGCGGTGCCGGACGCGAACCACCGGGGGAGGGGGCGAGACTGATGCCGCGTTCGCTGATCATCGGCAACGGACACCTGTTTATCGGCTTTGATGCCCAGACGAACATGCGCGACCTGTATTACCCGTACGTCGGCCAGCTCAACCACATCGGGGGCAACCGCAACTCGCTGGGCGTGTACGTGGACGGACGGTTCACCTGGTGTGACGAATCGGGCTGGACGGTTCGCAACGGCTACCGCAGCAACACCCTGATCACCGACGTGCAGGCCCATCACGCCGAACTTGGCCTGTCGCTCCACATCGAAGACGCCGTCCATTTTCGCGACAACCTGTATCTGAAAAAAGTGCGTGTCCGCAACGAGCGCCCCGAAGATCGCGAAGTCCGGCTGTTCTTCACCCACGACTTCTCGATCGACGAGACGGAGATCGGCGACACCGCCGTGTACGACCCGGTGCTCAACGCCGTCTACCATTACAAGCGCAGTCGCTACCTGCTGGCGAACGGTTACACGCACCTCGGCGGCGTCTTCGAATACTCCACGGGGATCAAAAGGTTCCATTCCCTGCAAGGCACGTGGAAAGACGCGGAAGACGGCACCCTCTCCGGCAACCCGATCGCCCAAGGCTCCGTCGATTCCACGATCTCTTTTCAACTGTTCGTGCCGGGTGGCGGGGAGGAGACGCTCTACTATTGGATCTGCGTCGGGCGCACCTTCCCGGAGGTCAAGCAGACGAACCAATCCCTGCTCGACCGCACGCCGGAGCGCGTCTTCGCGGAGATCGACGCTTACTGGCAGGAGTGGTTGCGTCAAGCGGAACAGGACCTCGGCGACTTGGAGCCTGAAGTGGTTGAGCTCTATCACCTGTCCCTGATGCTCGTCCAGACGCTGACCGATGCCAACGGCGCGATCATCGCCGCCAACGACACCGACATCCTGCAATACAACCGCGACCATTACTCCTACATGTGGCCGCGCGACGGGGCGCTGATCGCCCACGCGATGAGCGAGGCGGGGTATGAGCGGATCGCCAATCGGTTTTTCCGTTTCTGCGAGGACTCGCTGACCGCCGGCGGGTTTCTGCTTCACAAATACAACCCCGACGGCTCCGTCGGCTCCTCGTGGCACCCGTACCTGCGCGACAAAGAGCCGCAACTGCCGATCCAAGAGGACGAGACGGGGCTCGTCGCGTGGGCGCTGTGGGAGCACTACCGGCGCTACGGGGACGTCGAATTGGCGCAAGAGCTGTACCCGACCCTGATTCAGCCTGTGGGCGAGTTTCTGGCCGATTACGTCTACGAGCACTTGAACCTGCCGATCGAAAGCTATGATCTCTGGGAGGAGCGGCGCGGCATCTTCACGTTTACCGTCTGCACGGTGATCGCCGGACTGCGTGCCGTGCGCAACTTCGCCCGGATCTTCGGCGACCACGAGCGGGCGGAGCGGATGCAGGCGGCGGCACAGAACATCGCGGAAGGGTTGGAAAAACACCTCTATGACCCGTACCTCGGGCGTTTCGTTCGCGGGGTCTACCTCGGGCGAAACGGGGAGGTCGTCAAAGACAAAACGCTGGAATCGAGCCTCTACGGGTTGTTCCAATTCGGCATCCTCTCGCCGGACGACCCGCGGCTGCAAGCGACGATGGAGCGTGTCTTCGAGGGCTTGCGGATCAAGACGGAGGTCGGCGGCGTCGCTCGTTACACGGACGACGGCTACTTCAAAAAGTCGCACGACACGGAGCAGGTGCCCGGCAACCCGTGGATCATCTGCACGCTGTGGCAAGCGGCTTGGGAGATCGAGCGCGCCGAAACGCTCGACGACCTGCGCCGCGCCAAAGAGATATTCGACTGGGTGTTGCGCCATCGCTTGGAGAGCGGCGTGCTGCCCGAACAGCTCCACCCCTACAAAGGCACCGCCCTGTCCGTCGCCCCGCTCACGTGGTCGCACGCCACCTTCGTCAACGAAGTCGTTCGCTACGGTCGCCGGTACAAGGAACTGCTAGACCGCTCCCTGCTCCAAGGCAAAAACGTATGACACACCTCACTGCGATCCACACAAAAAACAGCGTGCCTCCACCCACCCGAGGGAAGGCCACGCTGTTTTTTCCAAAACGAACGCCTTACAGAATAATCCCGCGCTCTTTCAAGTTTTCCGTCATCACGCGCTTCATATGTTGCAAGCACTGGTTCGCTTTCACGAAGTCGCCTTTCTTCTGGTACAAGTCGCCAAGCAGCGAATACGTGTCGGCCAACTCCGCCAGCAGACGGTGCTCCTCGAACTGCGCCACGGCGAGTTCCATCTTGGCGATCGCTTCGCTCAACTGACCGAGCGCTTCTTCCGCCAGCGCCAAGGTGCGCAGGATCGGTGCCGCTTCCGCCGAGGAGATCGAGATCATCGACAAGGCGCGCTGGCAGTCGTTGCGGCAGTCTTCAAACCGCTGTTCCCGCCACAACAGACGCGCCCGCTCGCCGTAGACGGTTGCCGCATCCGCCGTGTACTCGTGACGCTCGAATTCGCCGATGCACGCTTCAAACAGGGTCATCGCTTCGTCGAACTTGCCTTCTTCGCCTTTGAGGATGCCGTAGTTCTTTTTGACTTCGATCGCCAGCTTGACATTTTTCAGCGACTCGAAGATCGCCACGGCCGACTGCGAGTACTCGGACGCTTTTTCAAAATCGCGCATCTTCTTGTAGGACAGCCCCAGCCCGATGTACGTGAAGCCGATCTGTTCGAAATGAGACGAGCTCGCCAGCAGTTGGTACGCTTCGTCGTAGTAGCTCAACGCTTCCTTGAACTCGCCCATCTGGTTGTGGATCGTGCCCAAGTTGGTCAGGATCTTCGATTGCAGATAGGGGTCGGGATACTCCATCAGGGGGAAGCGCTCATAGGCCTTTTTCCAATGGTAGACGGCGAGATGGTACTTGCGGCGGCGCTGCTCGATCACGCCGAGCTTGTTCAGCGCTTGCAAAGCGACCAGCGCCTGCCCTTTGGCATCGGCCGCGTCAAGCACCTCTTCGAAAATGGCGATCGCCTTGTCGTACTTCTCCAAGCTCAGGTAGCAATCGGCGAGGTCGTATTTCACTTCGGTGAGCTGCAGGTTGGGAGACGGGTTCTCCAGCAGGGTTTCCAACAGCGTGCAAGCCCTTTCACAACTGCCGGAGGAGAGAAGCGCTTTGGCCACTTTGTGGGCGCTGGTCTGCTCAAGCTGGGTTTGGATGTCGGAGAGGAAAAACTCCAAGGGCGTTTCCAATTTCTCCGCGATCGCTTCCAGCACTTTGTAAGACGGGTTGGCTTTGTCCGATTCGATTTGCGAGATCATGCTGGGTGTGACCAGACCCGACCCGAGGTCGCTTTGCGTTAACCCTTTCGAAATACGTAATTCTCGAATTTTTTGACCTAATGACATTGTATATATACCTCCGAGACACGAAATATCAAAAATAATTACTTTTTCTAGGTGTCATTTTACTACTTCGGGGTCAGATAATAAAGCGTCTATGAAGGTAATAGTTGAAAAAATTTTATAATATAAGCAGAAAGTTTCTGTCCGTAAGTAGAAGTGTTGGGGGTTAAGTTGTATCTGTATAAAAATGGGAATCAAAAAGACCCGGTTTCCTTCACCGGGTCGATTAGAAAGGCAACCGGAAGCGTCGCCAAGGCGATTGATCCAACGTCACATGACCGTCACTTACATCGGCGGATAGCATCCAGACATGACCGAGCAGTTCCCGAGGGAGGGAGACGAGCAGGCGGTTGTCTTTCGCCTGAGCACGCACCGCTTCCGGGAACGGGATAACGGCTTGCGGCTGTTGCTGACACGTGAGCGTGCCGTCATGCCAATGCAGGTCCAAGCGGGACAGGTCAGCTTCGTTTGTACCCGGCATGCGGAAGCGAAACGCGTACCGACGCGCGGGGGTCAGCGGTGCGCCCAGTTCCAGTATCACCTGCACCTGAGCACCGGCTTGCCGGACCTGCACCGAGCGAATGTCGGACTCAGCCCCCGTTCGCTCCCGCTGATCGCCAAGCGGGTCCGCAACCGCCCGCACCCCCTTCTTGCTCGCGTCGGAAAAAGGGTCGCTGGGGAGCGGGTTTTGCGGCACATACTCCAGGGCGGGTTGCGCGATCAGGTCGTTTTGGCGCACGAACGATTCCAACAGGTCGCGCATCACCTTGATCTGTGAGCGGTGGGCGAGGAGGGCGCGGTGTTTCTTGGCTTGAGCCGCTTGCGGGAGCGGCACGTAGTACCAGTGATGGCCGATGTTTCCGAGGCTCGCGGGCTGCTCCAGCGCTTGCAACGGGTTGTAGCGACGGGGGGCGGGGTAGTCGGGGTAGTGGATCAGGTAGGTCCACTCGCGAGGGCTCCCCAGCGCGTTTTCTCTCGTCAACGCGTATTGTGCGAACGCGCTCGTCGCCCAATGGTCGTTGTGGATGTCCAACGGGTCGGGATAGAGCACGTCGGTCGGTTGGAACGTGGCAAGCAACGCCCGCAGGTCGGCGACTACGGCCTGCCCGCAGTAGGGGGCGTCCTTGCGGTAGGAGAGCGGGTAAGGCACCTGCTGATGCCCGTTTAAGGAGCGATAGGGCCGCTTGTCGTTCCAATGCTCGCTCCACAGGCGATGCAACCCGGCGTCGGGGTAGCCGAGAAACACGATGTCCTCCCGGCTCAACCCCAGATGCCCGACCGCTTCCAACTCCTCCTGTTGCCTCAACCGCCCCAGCCGATACAGATCCTGCGGGGTCGGCTTGTCGACTTGAAAGGCCAGCGCAGCGGCTCGCTGAAAGCCGTCCCCGTTGGTCATCACCGCCACTTTGACCTGACCGCCTGCCGAAAGCGTCCGTTCGATCAGCCCGGTGGCGGCGAGCGTCTCATCATCGGGATGCGGCACGATGACGAGGAGTTTGTGTGGTGTGAGATGGGTGAGGATCGGGGTGTTGCCCAGGTGGGAGGCGGCGGGAGAGGGGGTGTGAGCGAACAACAGAGCGCCGAGCAGTCCGGCGGCCCCGGCGATGCGAAGCCCTGATCGGCGGCGGTTTGTGCGATTGCTACGTTGGCTGCGGTTGCGTTGTGACAAGCCGATCCCCCCTTGTAGACACCGTTTCATTTTCACAAGTGGTTTCAGTTTTTGAAGGAAGGTCGCATCTTATGAGTGGCAGGAGTTGGTTGGGAGTGTTTTGCAGGAGTAGGAGCGGCGGTCGGGTGGGACACTACAGGTCGGAGGTGAGCGAACCATGACCACAAATCGCCCGACCGATGTGTTGCGCCGAAATGAGCGCCCGTTGCATGGCCGTGTGAACAGCGACTCTCCGGACGCCCCGTGGCGCAATACGCCGCTGGACAACTGGAGCAAAGACATCGACCCGGCGATCATGTCCGGGGATCAATGGGTGGACAATGACCACGATCTGGGCACCACGCGCCGGGAAAACATCGAGTTGATGAACGGCACGGCGTCTCCCGTCATGGCGCCGTTCATGCACCCGACGCACGACGTTTCGATGAACAACGGGGATGATGACGTGTAGTCGGATCGCTCCTCTTCACAGCGAAACAGCCACCTCGTAGCAGGTGGCTGTTTTTTTAGCGGCGTTTTCTGTTTTTGCGCGCTTTGGCTCTGGCTTCGCGCTCCCATTTGCGCAGGTGCGGGGTCGGGTCGAACGCCCACTCGCGGGTGCCCGTTTCGCGGTACATCCCGTAATGCAAGTGCGGCGCGAATTTGCCCGATGTGCCGGGCTTGCCGTAGCCGGACGAGCCGACATAGCCGATCACCTGTCCCGGTTTGACCAGCGACCCGTACTTCAGCCCTTTCTCGTAGCCGCCGAGATGGGCGTAGTAATGGTACACGTTGTTCAGGTCGCGGATGCCGACCCGCCAGCCGCCGAACTTGTTCCAGCCGATCACCTCGACCATCCCGTAGGCGGTCGACATCACGGGCGTGCCGTAATTGGCGAAAATGTCGCAGCCTTCGTGCATCCGCCGTCCGCCCCAGCCGCGCGGGTCGCCCCACGTCGAGCGGTAGGAGTAGTTGTAGCGGCGGGGGATCGGGAACGAATTGCCGCCGATGTTCGTCGTGCCGGCCGCTTGGAAGATGTGAGCGAACCCGGTCACGCGGTCGACGATCACCCCGTCGCGGTAAAAATCCCAGATGCAACGGCGAATCGCATCTTCGTCGCCCCCTTCTTTGGCGATCACCTTGGCGATCGTGTACATCGAGTCGGCCGGGTTCAACCGCTCCGCTTTCTTGTCGCCGTTGCCGTCCAGCCCGATGCCGCCGAACATCTGAATCGTCAGCGGGTTGTTGTCATCCGATTGCGGGTTGGCGAATCCGCTCCACTTTTCCGGTGGAATCTCGACGCGAAAAGGCGTGTTGGCTTTGGCGAGCTCGCCTTTGCGCCAGTGGGCCCCTTTTTCGTATTGGTTGATCGCGGCCAAGTAGTACCACGGCACGTGAAACTCGCGCTCCAACCGTCGGAACACGGGCATCTCGGCCTCCGCTTCCGCTTGCATCGCCGCCGCTTCCTGCGCGTTGACCACCACGTCGCCGTCTTCGATTCCGCGCGCCTCAGACGAATAGCGCGGCGGCGTCGAAGCGGCGTTCGCTTGCGGAACGGGCAGCAGGGCCATGCTCAAAACGAAAGGGAGTACCAGTTTCGGAAGCCGTGTGTTCATTCGATGTCACCTCGCCTTCATCGATGTTCACATCAGAAGTGCGCTTGCTCTGAACAGGTCAAACGTAGTGTGCCCGCGAGAGGGCGGGGGCTTGTGAGGGAATCAATTCCTGCTGTCGAATGTTCGGCGAGGATTATGAAGTTTTCGTGGCAGGGTATGTTAAGATTGTGTAAATCTTGTCGAAACGTGAGACTAGCATCTTGCAAAAGCCATTTTGCTAACGTCATAATGGACGAGGGTTTACGCAATACATACATTTTCTCAAGACGAATTCCGCTTGCTTTTTTCCAAAAAGGAGGATCTGCCAGATGCTGCGTTTGGGACCGAAAAACGATGCCTTTTTTGACCTGTTGGAACAAGAGGTGAACAATGTTCACAAAGGGGCCAAGTTGTTCACGGAACTGATCGAGAACTACACCGATGTGGAAGCCAAATTCAACGTGATTCAGGATGTCGAGCACAAGGGAGACGCGATCACCCGCCAAGTGATGGAGAAGATCGCCAAGTCGTTCGTCACGCCGATCGAGCGCGAGGACTTGTCCGATTTGGCGTTTACGCTGGACGAGATTCTCGACATCATCACAGGTGTGGCTGACCGTTGCGTGCTGTACAGCATCGGCTCGCCGACGCCGGAGATGGTCGCGCTGGCCAAAGCGATGGAAGGCGCGACCGGCGAACTGGTGAAGATGATCCACTCCTTGCGCGATTTGAAATACGACCGCATCCTCGACCTGACCAAGAGCGTGAAGAAATGGGAGCTCGACTCCGACCAGATCTACCGCCGTGCGGTGGCGAAACTGCTCAATGACGAAAACGCCAACCCGATTCAAGTGATCAAGTGGAAGGAAATCTACGAGAAGTTGGAAGACGGCGTCGATTTCTGCGAAGACGTCTCCAACCTGGTGGAAGGGGTCGTCCTGAAAAATGCTTGATGCGAGCATGTGGCTGATTCTGATCGTGGTGGTGCTGGCTCTGGCGTTTGACTTCATCAACGGGTTCCACGACACGGCGAACGCGATTGCCACTTCGATCTCGACGAAAGCGCTGCCGCCGCGGGTGGCGATCATCTTGGCCGCGACGATGAACCTGCTGGGGGCACTGACCTTCACGGGCGTGGCGAAGACGATCGGCGGCGACATCGCCGATCCGGCGAAACTGGCCAACGGCATGTGGATCGTCGTGGCGGCGATGATCGCGGCGATCATCTGGAACCTGATCACGTGGTGGTTTGGGATTCCGTCCTCCTCGTCGCATGCGTTGATCGGGGCGTTGACGGGCGCGGTCATCGCGTCGGCCGGGTTCTCGGCGGTCAATTACGAAGGCTTCTTGAAGATCCTCAAGGCGCTGATCATCTCACCGATTCTGGCATTGATCGTCGGTTTTATCATCATGCTGGCGATTCTTTGGATCTTCCGTAACGTCGCCGGGGCGAAAGTATCGCGCGGCTTCCGGACGATGCAGATCTTCTCGGCGGCGGTTCAGTCGTTTATGCACGGGACCAACGACGCGCAGAAAGCGATGGGGATCATCACCTTTGCGCTGGTGGCGGGCGGTTTCCAAAGTACGACGGACATCCCGCTCTGGGTCAAGCTCGGTGCCGCGCTGGCGATGGCGGCGGGGACGGCGACGGGCGGTTGGAAGATCATCAAGACGGTCGGGCGGGGCATCATCAAGATGTCGCCGTCGAACGGCTTTGCGGCCGACCTGACCTCGTCGATCGTCATTTTCGGCGCGACCTATCTGACGCTGCCGGTGTCCAGTACGCACGTCATCTCTTCTGCGATCATGGGCGTAGGCTCGGCCAAAGGCTTCAACAAAGTCAAATGGGACGTCGCGGGCAAGATCGTCACCACGTGGGTGATCACCTTGCCGATCACGGCGGTGCTGTCTGCGGTGATCTACTGGCTGATGGATTTGCTGTTTATCTAAAAAATGCGATTTGACCAACACCTTCGATTCTCGAAGGTGTTTTTTCTTTTGGAGGAATAGCGAGAAAACATCTTTTCCATACTAGGGGATGTGAGTGTTCTAGCGTTACATAAAAACTGGTAATCCAACACCACAGGAGGGAAAATCAACACATGATGCAACAGTTCAACAACCAACTGGATCGAATCCATCAAAACTCCCTGTTCAACGGTGCTTCTCAGTATGACACCCCGCAAGTGCAACGCATTCAGCAAAACACCATCAACCCGAACGCGATGGGCATGAACGCAGGCTTCGGTGGCGGCGGTTTCCAACAAGGCGTGAGCAACCAAGCCTTGAACCGCATCCATGAAAACTCCCTGTACAACGGGTCTTCCCAACAACAGGCGAACTTCCCGCAAGCGCAACGCATCCAGCAAAACACGATCTACGGCAACGAAGCGAACCCGCTTGCAGCCGGGATGAACGCGGGCATGAACGCGCAGTTCGGCGGCGCGGCGCAAGGGTTTCAAAACAACGCAGGATTTGGCGGCGGCTTTCAACAAGGCGTGTCTCAACAACAGCTGGACCGCATCCAACAGAATTCCCTGTTCAACGGCGCGTCGCAATATGACAACGCGCAAGTGCAACGCATCCAACAAAACACGGTGAATCCGAACAGCCAAATGAACGCCGGCATGGGCATGGGCATGGGCATGGGTGCGATGAACGCAGCATTCGGCGGTGGCGCGGCACAAGGCTTCCAAAACAACGCGTTTGCAGGCGGCGCACAAGGCTTCCAAAACAACGCGTTCGGTGGCGGCGCCCGGCAAGCGTTCCAAAACAACGCAGCATTCGGCGGCGGTGGCTTCCAACAAGGCGTATCTCAACAAGAGATCGACCGCATCCACCAAAACTCGCTGTTCAACGGCGCGTCGCAATATGACAACGCGCAAGTGCAACGCATCCAACAAAACACGGTGAACCCGAACAGCCAAATGAACGCCGGCATGGGTGCGATGAACGCAGCATTCGGCGGCGGCGCGGCGCAAGGCTTCCAAAACAGCGCGTTCGGCGGCGGTGCGGCACAAAACTTCCAAAACAACGCAGGTTTTGGCGGCGGCTTCCAACAGGGCGTGTCCCAACAGCAAGTCGATCGCATTCACCAAAACTCGTTGTTCAACGGTGCGTCCCAGTTTGACAACGCACAAGTTCAACGCATCCAGCAAAACACGATCAACCCGAACGCACAAAACGCGCTGTCTGCAGGTTTCGGTGCTTCCGCAGCGCAAGGCTTCCAAAACAACGCAGCTTTTGGTGGCGGCAACGCATTCCGTTCCGTGATGAACGCCGACATGGGCATGCGTGACGCGGAAGGCCCGAGCGCGTATCCGGCTTCCATGTACACCGGCCGCAACATGTACGACAACGTAAACCAAGGCGCGTTCAACCAAGTAATGAACCCGCAAGCGGCGCAAGCGCAGTTCTAAGCGGACGCCCTACGCTTACTTACGTGAAAAAGACCAGGTGCTTTCCCGCCTGGTCTTTTTCGTTGTCAGAATTTGAGTGACAGGAGAATGCCTTTCCCTAGCGAAAAGTATAGATAAATACGGACTTGATACGGAGGAGGGCATTCTCACAATGAACCGCGAACAGCTCAAGCAATACGCACTGGAACTCGACCAGCACCTGCGCTCCGATACGTTTCCCCTTGGGATCAAAGTGGTGAAAAACGAGGCGGACCTGCCCGCCAAAGCGAAGCGCCCGCTGCGGGACATGAACCTGCACGTCACGATCTGCCAAGGCATCTCGATGGCGCGTCGCTACGGCTGGACGGTCGCGATGGGCGGTGAAGACCTGTCCTGCCCGATCGCGCAGACGGCGTTCGGGTTTGAGCCGGTGCTCGACTATTATGAAGAAGGCACCTTGGCGTGCGGCATGTACACCGACTCGCCGGACACGGGCAAACTGACGGAGCTTGATGTACCGAAGTTCACGCGCGAAGAAAGCGGATACGTCGTCGTCGGGCCGCTGGGGCGGATCGATTTTGAGCCGGACACCGTGCTCGTCTACGGCAACTCGGCGCAAGTGATGCGCCTGACCGCGGCTGCTCTGTACAAGCGCGGCGGCTCGATTCCGTCAACCTTCTCGGCCCGCGCCGACTGTGCGGACATCGTAATCAAAACGTTCCAGACAGGCGAGCCGCAAGTGATCCTGCCCTGCTATGGCGACCGGCTGTTCGGGCAGACGCAGGACAACGAGATGGCGTTTACCATTCCTTATGCGCGGATGGCGGAGCTGTCGGAAGGGCTGGCGGGTACGCACAAAGGCGGCATTCGCTACCCGATCCCGCATTTTATACGCTATGAGGCGGAATTCCCGCAAAGCTACCAGAAACTGACTGAACTGTTTGCCGCCGAGAAGCAAAAGCAACAGGGGAATGCGTAAGAGGGGGAGTCGAGATGAACGAGACGTTGGTGCAAGCGGAAGGCGAGCTGATCACCGCCCCTTTTGTCTATCGGAGCGTTGAGGAGCCGCAGGAAGTCGTGCTGGCGAAGTTTCGGCCGATGATGCCTTTGCAGGATGCGACGGGAGCGGATGTGCTGGACGTGTACCTGAACTTGGGAGCGGACGCGCAAGGGTTGGCACAGGGGGATCGCGTGTCCGTCTCCGGCCTGCTCGTCGAGCGACCGATGGTCACCCGCTCGGGTAAAATCCGGCGTGGCGGGGCTCATCAGATCTTGGTGCGAGAAATCAAGCGGTAAGAGGTGGTACTCCTGCCGAGTTTCGGGTAAACTAGAAAACGATCCATTTTCTCGGTAGGAGGAATTTGACTTGAAATACAACGACCAAGCGAAAACGCTGCTCGACGAACTGTTGAGCCCGATCCCGGTCTTCGTACGCCCGATGGCACGCAAGCCGATTGAGAAGTCGATCGAAGCGGAAGCGACCCGGAACGGTCACGACGTGGCGGACGAAGAGGATGTGCTGCGCGGCTACATCATCGCCGGCATGAAGCGCGACGGTGACAAGGACAAGCTGATCGGCTTCCTGAAGTCGAAGGGTATCGACACGGACAAGTACGCGGAGCTGTTCGCGTAAGTTGTAGGAAGAGCACATGTAAGAAAAGAGCACGTGGCCTTGTAGGAGGCTGCGTGCTCTTTGTGTTGTTGATGTGTCGATGTGTGGACGAAGGAGATGATCGTAAGGCTTAAGGACGCGTAGCGAACTCGGAATAGGCTTTACGTTTCGATTTGTTCTCCTGTCCAGATCGAGATGGGCGTTCTTGTCAGTTTGAATTAACGGGTATCAATACTCCAGTAGGGATTGCCGTTCATCCCATAACCACGCACTTGGACGAAGCGGGTGTCAAACGCTTTCCTCACAAAGATGAAGCCGCGTGTATGCGTAACGTCCTGACGCATCTTTTTCCCGTCGCGGTAGTTGACCTCAATGGATTCGATGTACGGGTTGTACACCCGCCCCGCCAGAATGCCGTATTTCGGGTTCGCCGCGTTGCCGGGCGGTACCGCTTTGACCACAACCGGGTCGGAGTTGTCATCCGTCACCGCGAACGTCCAACGCGCCTCGCGGATCACGACACGCCCGTTTTTACCTCGCTGGGCGAAGGCGAGCGCGTCGTTGTTCGGCAGGGCGTACAGGATATACGTGCCGTTTTCCACATTGGCCGTATCAAGGATGCGGAAGTCCCGCCGCTGGTTCGCCGACACGTTCAACTGCCGGAACAGCTCGTCTTCAAACGTCTGCAAGTCGGCGCTGCTCAGCGGTTGCGCCGCACCTGTAAGCTCCACCGACTGCACCTTCGCTTGCCCTCCTCCAACCGTGTTGCAACCGACGACAAGCGTCGAACTCATCGCCATCACCACCGCCGACAATGCCAGCCTACGCAGGCGTGATGCAACCATAGTCAAAAGCCTCCTTCTGCTCCACGTGACGATTCTGTCCGTAGTGTGCCCAAAAGGAGAAAGAGCATGCTAGATTTTGACATTACCCATCGCCAAGCTCGAGAACACGAGGAGTTTGGTTTGTTTTGCCCCACTTCTTTCGCTATACTAAAAGGTGGAAGTACATAACACAGAACACCAATGACACTAGGGAGCAGGAGGGAACTCGACATGATGAATTTTGAATTACATATGCCCACCCGCATCGTCTTCGGGCGCGGCGAAGTGGAAAAAATCGGCGCCGAAGCTGTGAAGATCGCGGGTAAGGCGATGATCGTCACCGGCCGCACCTCGACCAAGAAGACCGGCGTGCTCGACCGCGTCGTCAAGTCGCTGGAAGGAGCAGGTGTAGAAGTGGTGGTCTTTGACCGCATCGAACCGAACCCGCGCACGCACACCGTCGACGAAGGGGCGCGGATCGCTCGCGAAGAGCGCTGCGGCCTGATCAT
This sequence comes from Bacilli bacterium, assembly GCA_035776695.1. Classification (GTDB taxonomy): domain Bacteria; phylum Bacillota; class Bacilli; order Tumebacillales; family Tumebacillaceae; genus Tumebacillus. The sequence continues at coordinate 8,153 of DASTWJ010000003.1, read as the reverse complement.
CGGTCTGGGCGGCGGTTCGCCGATGGATGCGGCGAAAGCGATCGCCACCTGTGCGCTGAGCGGTCGTCCGAGCCACGAGTATATTCGCGGCAACAAGACGGGCAAGTGGCAGGAACTGCTCCCGGTGCAGGACGCATTGCCGATCATCACCGTGCCGACCTTGGCGGCAACCGGCTCCGAAGCGAACTCCGGCGGTGTGCTGACCCATGAAGAGACGAAGGAAAAAGGCGGCTTCGGCGGCCCGGCTCTCTACCCGAAAGTCGCGGTGATCGACCCGGAGCTGACGTTCACCGTCTCTCCGTCCTACACGGCAGACGGGGCGGTCGACATGTTCACGCACCTGTATGAAGACTATCTGACCGGTACGGATGATGCGCACGTAGACGATTATGTCACGGAAGGCTTGATCAAAGCGGCCGTCGAATACGGCCCGATCGCCTATAAAAACCCGACCGACTACAACGCCCGCGCGGCGCTGATGTGGGCGTCGACCCTCGCGCTGATCGGCATTTCCGACGCCGGACGTCCGGGTCCGTTCCCGATGCACCAGATGGAACACACCCTCTCCGCGTGGTTTGACATCTCCCACGGCCGCGGCTTGGCGATCCTCGCACCGGCTTACTTCAAACGCGTCGCCGAAGACCGCCCGAACCGCCTCGCGAAGATGGGCCGCGCATGCTTCGGCGTGCAAGAAGCGAATGACAAAGTAGCGGCAGAGAAGACGATCGAAGCGGTGATCGAGTGGTTCAAGTCGATGGACGTCTACCTCAAACTGAGCGACGTAGGCATCACCCGCGATTCCCTCGCCCCGATGGCGGAGGAAACCGTCCGCGTCGGCGGCCGCGGTGAATCGTTCGTCGCTGCGACGCGTGATTTGGATGTAAAAGAAGTGCTGGCGATTTACGAGGACAGCTTCTAGGAAGGGGTCTTTTACATGGCACAACATTCCTGGCATTTGAAAGCAGACTGGAAAGGCGACCGCCTCGGCGAAGGTCGGATCGAGTGCGGCAACCTGCAATCCTCGATCTCGGTCCCGAGCGCTCTCGGCGGACCGGGCGTCGGTACCAACCCGGAGGAAATGCTGATCGGGGCGGCATCGACCTGCTACCTGATCACGCTGGCGGCCGTACTGGCCAACCGCAAGCTCGATCTCGTCTCCTTGTCCTTGAACTCCGAAGGCGTGGTCAACGACGAAGGCAGCCTGAAGTTCGAGAAGATCATCCACCGTCCGCAGATCGTCTTGGCAAAGGGCGCGTCGGATGAACACATCGACACCGCCCTCAAAGCGGCCGACCGTGCCGAACGCGCCTGCATGATCTCCAAGACGATGCACGGTAACGTCGAGATCCTAGTCGAACCGAACGTGACGGTGGCTAAGTAAATAACAGGGAACCAAGCACACAAAAAAGGGTCAACCAGTTTGAGCCGGTTGACCTCCTACTACGAAAGTCACCTGACTCCCACGAATCAGGTGACTTTTTCCGATCTATACGGTCAAACTCACTCAATTCCGCGCAAACCAAGCAAACAAAGCGGTGAACAGCATGATCAGCGGCGACTGCAAGCGCTCCGTCGACTTGCGGGTGATCGGCAACGCTGTCCGTTCGACGGCCGCTTCTTCGGCGAGCCGTTGTTCTTCGTGCATCTTCTCCCACGCCATCAGGGCTTGCAGTCTGTATTTGGTCTCAAAGATCATCTGTCATTCCTCCTTGTAGGTTCGTCCGAAAGGTCTTCTTTGTACTAGTATATACAATCGCTCTAAATTATGCAAATTATCTGTCAAATAAAAAGGGCTCCCTCCACCGCGCACGGACATACGATAGGCATAGTACCGCATTCATGCTACGATAGAAGAAACCAATCATGAGCACTAGGAGGGACGCCCGATGGAGCAACCGCTTACCTTTCTCGAACGCTACAAGCGAGACCACCAACACCCCGTCAACAAGTTCACCCACGCGATCGGCATTCCGATGATCGTCGTGTCGCTGCCGGTGTTTTTCTGGTCGTGGACGTGGGCGTTGGCCCTGTTTATCGTCGGCTGGATCTTTCAGTTCGTCGGGCATTATTTCGAAGGCAACCCGCCTTCATTTTTGAAAAACCCGATCTTCCTGCTCGTCGGACCTTGGTGGATCATCAAACGTTTCTGGGGATTCTTTACATCCAAATAAGCGGAGCGTCTTCCGCACGCAACACGTCATAACAAACGCCGGTAACGATAAATTGGTTGCGATGCGTGGAGATCGCTGCGTAGTTGTCATTGGCCGTCACAAGCTCAATCTCGGTGGCCCGCAGATCCGGGATGATCCGCAAGATCGCTTCGTCGCCGAATTGGATGAAGCAGAGTTGGCGATCGGCGTTCGGCCAGCCTTGGTTTCGGAAGACGAGATAATCGCCTTGTCCGATGCCCCAATTGACCAGTCCATCGTCGCCAAGTTGAACGACGAAGCGACCCATCGGGTCCGGGTCGTTCAGTTGGATCATCGGATAGGCATCTTGCAAGTACATCGTCGTGCTATGTGTTGTAAAAAGCTCGCCGATCATGGGAGCAAACGTAGTAAGATTCAATCGGTACAGCCTCCCTGTCAATCAATCGAGATGCCGACGCTGGAACAGTACATGGCCCGCACTGTCGCAATAAAATTGCGTGTTTCCGATCGTGCGGACAAACGAATAGTCAAGACCGGGCTTGGGATTTTGTTCAAGTCGGCGGGTCGTCTGTTCATCCACAAGTTTAGCAAAATGCTGGGTTTCCAACAACTGCAGGCGCTGTTTCATAAACCGCTCCGGCACCCGAAACTTCCGCGCCAAGCGGATCGCCTGCTCGCCTTGTTCCATTCGCTCCACGAGCATAAACGTCGGGCAGAGCAGATACAGGGCGAAGTTGTTCGCCTGCCACTCTTGCAAATCGCGAAACATCTGATGCGATCGACCCTGATGCCCGGCATGGTTGCGCAACAGATGCCCCAACTCATGTGCCAACTCCACCCGCTGCTGATCAGGGCTCAGACGCTGATCCACCACGACCGATGCCATCCCTTGTAAAATACGCGATGTTGTGGGCGCCTCCATATAGTAGACATAGACCTCTTCCTCATAAGCGATGGCATCCAAGTCGATGTCGTCCGGTTGCCTGATCTCATAGCGATCCAACAAGTTGCAAACGGCCTTTTCCAGTTCTGTGAGTCGCATATCGAACCTCCCGACATGGAACGCATGTTCTTTTTTCGGTGAAAAGAAAAGCCCTGGAACAGGGCCGGATCGATGTAGAGTATCTCTTATGTCCCCTGTTTATCCCCCGGAGTACGACCCTTTTCCTTCGAATTGATCAAGCGCCACACCTCGATCATCCGCTTGCGATCCTCCGGTGAAGATTCTTTGAACTCATACCAAAAGGAACTGCTCTCCGGATCGTCCGCGAAGAGCTCTTTGAGCTCGCGGGCGTATTCGTCGACTTCTTCGGTTGCGATGAGCGCTTCTTCTTCGATATACCCGGCCATCTTCATCAGGTCTTCGTAGGAGGTGTCGCGCAGATATTTGGAGAGAGTTTTCAGGGTTTCAGGTTGAGGCTTTTGCGTGCCTGCTTCAATCCGTGACAACGTAGCCGGTGAGATTCCGGCTTCCATCGCAAGCTGTCTCTGACTTTTAAAGCCGCTACGCTCGCGCAGTTTCGCCAGCGTATCGCCAATCACCTTTGCGTTTGTCATGTTGATCACCCATCCCCATCATATCATAGGTGTTGCGCGCGCGCAAAGGTAGATGGTATCCTTGTGTTGCGAGGGCGTAACATTTTTCGGCATCACTTAGGAAAAATACGTTTTTTTACCTAGAGTTGTGCGTGTGCGCAACGTTTTAAAGAGATACGGGAGGGAATTTACCATGACAAGAATCCAACTGACTGACGTTGCATACACGAAGGAAAAGATTGAAGAGGCGGTCGTGAAGTTGCTAAAAGAGTATCGGGCATTGGACGGCAAGATCCAAGCGGCCGAGGCACAGGCGGCGGGGCAAGGCATCGACATTCCGATGGAGATTGAAGACGAGCAGATCGAACAGCTGGCGGCCATTGGCCGTGCCTATAGTATGTCGCCCTCCTTGGATTCGACCACCGTGACACGGGGTCAAGCGGAGGACTTCTTTTTTAACGCCCAGACGGAAAATACACAAGATGCGGACGCACTTGATCGGATCGCCGGAATCTTTGCCGGGTTGACTCCCTTGAGCAAAAGCGGACATCTCGACCCGACGGGGCAGCGAGTGGTCACCTTGCAGCGTCAGATGGAGCTGGCGGCAGAGGAAGTGATTCGTCTGCGCAACAACCAGGCGCGTATAGAAACGGCGTTGCATCATTTGCAGATGATTGCGCCACAGCACGAGAAACTGTTGCGGATGCGCTATATCGAAAGCAAGCCGATCGTGGAAGTCTGCGAGGAACTGAGCATCTCCCGCCGTACACAAGACAACTGGCGCAAGGCGGCGATTGAGAAACTGGCCCCGCTGTTGGGACTGGTGCGCGGCGCCTGATGTTTGGAAAAGGGGAGGTTGCGCGTCAGTTGCGCATTCGGTGCGCGAGGTGTGCGCACTCTTTCGTCAAAACCGTGCTATGATGATAGTGTGGAGATCGAACGACAGCGGCACACGCCGCCGGGACGAGACACCTCCACTTTTACAACCCTATAAATGGCATGACATCAAGCACCCGAGACCCGGGTGCTTTTTCTTATGCCTGAAAGGAGGTGAAAGATGATTACGATCAACGATGTGCGCAGCGGAGTGGTCGGCGTTTTGACCGGTCAATTTCCGGGCGTGCAAGTATTGACGGAAGAAAGTGCGGATCCGCTGACGGAACCTGCTTTCTTCGTCAAGTTTCTCAGCAGTACCCAGCAGCAGGAGATCGGGCGTCGCTACAAGCGGTGTCACTCGTTTGATATCCGCTATTCCGGTGGGGCGAACGAGGATGCGGTGCATGGGGTTGCCGAGCAACTGTACAACTGCATGGAGTACATCCTGCCGACCGGCGGTGACAAAAAGTGTCGCGGCCGGGACTTGCGGTACGAAATCATTGAGGGAGTGCTGCACTTTTACGTCAGCTACGACTTCCAAGTCTTGTTGGAAGACGTCACGTTTGCGCGGATGCAGACACTGGCAGCGGAAGGGACGATCAAATCATGAAGAAACACGAGATTGTACCGACGTTCAAGAAACAGCAGTTTCTGGCGTCAAAGCAGTTCACGACCGCGCAAAAGGATGTCTTGAGCGCCCTGTTACAAGACGGTCAAAGCTACACCCTTGAGCAAGCACGACAACTGACGGAAGACTTTCTGAAAAAGGAGACGAGATAACTATGTCCGGAGGAACTTGGACCACTCAAAACAAAGTACGCCCGGGGGCGTATATCAACTTCGAAAGCATCCCGCAAGCCAGCGGTGCATTGGGCGACCGCGGCGTCATGACCATGGCGCTCTCCCTCTCGTGGGGGGAATCGAAAGCGGTGACCGTAGTACAGGCGGGGGAAGACACCGGTAAACTGCTCGGCTATGACATCACCGCCCCGCAACTGCTGTTGGTGCGAGAGGCGCTGAAACGTGCGAAGACCGTACTGCTGTATCGCTTGAACACCGGCACGAAGGCGGCGGCCACCCTTGGCACTCTGACCGTTACCGCGAAGCACGGCGGCGTGCGCGGTGACGACATCGCGCTGGTGATCGAGCAGGATATCGACACCGGCTCGTATACCGTGAAAACTCTGCTCGACGGTGCCGAGAAGGACGAGCAATCGGTTGCGATCATCGAGGACTTGCAGGACAACGAGTGGGTCGCGTTCAGCGGGTCGGGTGCTCTCACCGCAACCGCTTCTTTGCCGCTGACCGGCGGTGATGACGGCACGGTCATCAACCAAGACCACAGCGACTATCTGTCGGCGATCGAGGTGAACGACTTCAACACGATGGCGCTCGTCTCCACCGACAACACCCTGAAGTCGATGTACGTAGCGTTCGTGAAACGCCTGCGCGACACTGAAGGGATGAAGGTGCAACTCGTGGCCGAGAACTATGCGGAAGCCGACTACGAAGGCGTGATCTCCGTGAAAAACGGCGTCGTGCTGTCTGACGGTACCACGTTGACCGCCGCCCAAGCGACCGCGTGGATGGCAGGTGCCACCGCCGGCGCGGCGATCAACCAATCGCTGACCTACACCGCGTATGACGGTGCGGTGGACGTGTCCCCGCGCTATACGAACACGCAGATCGAGCAGGCGTTGCTCGCGGGCGAGATCGTCTTTACGCGCAACAATGGTCGGATTGTGGTCGAGCAGGACATCAACACGCTGACCACCTACACCGAAACCAAGGGTCGCCCGTTTGCCAAGAACCGCGTGCTGCGCGTTCTGGATGGCATCAACAACGACTTCAAGAAGATCTTCGACGAGTCGTTTATCGGCAAAGTCAGCAACAACGCCGATGGCCGCAACCTGTTGCGCAACCAGTACAACAAGCGTCTGGAAACGATGCAAAACCTCAACGCGATCCAAAACTTCGACGCGCAAACCGACGTGCTGGTACAAGCCGGCGACGATGCGGATAGCGTCGTGGTGGAAGTGACCGCACAGCCGGTCGATGCAACTGAAAAACTCTACATGAAAGTACAGGTGAGATAACCATGGGATACTTCCGAGCAGAAGATACGATCAGCGGGCGTGAGGGCCGCGCCTACGCGACCATCAACGGCAAAGTTGAAGAGATGTTCTACGTCAAGACGCTGGAGGCGTCGGTGGAGAAGGGCAAGACGGAGGTCAAGATGTTGGGCCACCGCGGTACGCAACACAAGGCCAACGGTTGGAAAGGCACCGGTAGCATGACGATCTACTACGTCACCACCCTGTTCCGCCAGATGATGTTGGACTACATCAAGACGGGCAAGGATGCTTACTTCGACATCCAGATCGTCAACGAAGACCCGGCTTCCTCGATCGGCAAGCAGACGGTCGTGCTGAAGCATGTCAACTTGGACAAGGTGCTCGTCGGCAAAGTCGACACCGAGAGCGAGATCTTGGACGAGAGCATCGACTTCACCTTCGACGACCTCGACATTCTGGACAGCTTCGCAGCGCCTTCGCAGGCGTAACCATCACAGCGGATAACGGGAGGAATTTGACATGAACGATTTGAGCATGTTTTTTGCACAGAACTCGACGATGGACACCACGGAAGATTTCGTGGTGTCCGATCGTTTCAAGCAAGTTGTGAAAGACGACGAAGGCGAAAAAACGGTATCTGTGCCGTGGAAGATTCGTTGCATGACCGAAGCGGAAAACGAAGACGTACGCAAATCGGCCACCAAGCGCGTCAAGGTAAAAGGCCAAGGGTACGTCCAAGAGACCGACCCGCAGGAATACCTGGCGAAACTGGTCGTCGCGAGCGTGGTCTACCCGGACTTGCGCAACGCGGAGCTTCAAAAGTCCTACGGGGTCCTCGGTGCCGAAAACCTGCTGCGCAAAATGCTGCTGCCGGGCGAGTACGCCAACCTCGTCGGGAAGGTGCAAGAGATCAACGGCTTCGAGAAAGAAATGTCCGAACTGGTCGATGAAGTAAAAAACTGATCAAAGAGGGCGATGCGGAGGCGAATTATGCCTACTACGCTCTCCATGAACTGAACATTCTCCCTCATGATCTTATGGCGATGTCGCGGCTTGAAAAAGCCGCGATTTTTGCTATGATCGACGTTCGCGTCACGGAGGAGAAAAAACGCAGGAAAAAATAATCCCGGCAAGGAGGTGAAGGGATGAATGTATCATCGACCTTGAAGATGTTTGACCAATTGAACTCCACCATGAACCAAAGCGTCCAATCAACCCGCGCTTTGACGGGGGGAATGGTGCAATTGACCGGGGTCGCCTCCGCTCTGCTCCTCATCGGTCTGCAGGCAGAAGCTACCTTGCAACGGTTGAACCTCAAGTTCGCGCAAAGCAACACGGTCGTCAGTCAACTAGCAGCCAATATCAAAGCGGTCGTCGAAAGTTTGCAAGGTGTGGATTTCAGCGGACTGAAGCCGCCGGACCTGTCAGGAGGGTCGGGACAAGGGCAAGGCGGATTGAACAATCTGAAGACAGTGTTTGATAACATTAGGCAAGCGGTTCCTTCTTCGATTCGTCA
>DASTWJ010000002.1:0-19724 GCA_035776695.1 Bacilli bacterium | reverse complement strand
CTTTTGCCGGATAAGAGCGACGGGTCGTTCGCGCCCGCTTGGTTGGTCAGCACCAGCGGGCCGCAGCCGCGACCCAGCGCACCGCCGCACGGGAGCAGCGCGTAGTCTTGGAGCACCCAAGGGAGTGCCGCGTAGGAGATCTTGAGCACTTCCGGACCTTCGCCGCTAGCAGCCATTCCGTTCGTGATGTCGATATCCGCGTAAGTGACAGTCAACCCCGGCGCATCCGGAATCAAACCGTGTACCCACGCGTGAAATACAAACGTGTCGTTCGGACAAGGGGAAAAAGCGATGTTCATGTTACAGCACCTCCGTAAGTACTTGCGCAGCCGCTTCTAGCGCCGCCAACGCGTCTTTGATTCGCCAAGCGCCGCGATCACGCGGTCCGACCGCGTTGGAGATCGCTCGGACCTCCAGCACGGGCACCCCGCTCTCATGAGCGGCAAACGCGACCCCGTAGCCTTCCATCGCTTCGGCGGCCGCATGCGGGACGCGCCGCTGCAAGTCGTCCGTCGTCGCCGCCGTGCCGGTGGCGGTGGACAGGGTGAGCACGGGGCCGTAAGTCACAGGCAGATCGGCCGCCTGCAACGCCTCCGTCACGCGGGTCGCCGCATCGGTTGCCACAGGCACCCGCGAGGAGCCGAAGCCCAGCTCGTCCACGCTCTGAAACCCGTCGAGCGTCTCGACGCCAAGATCGGCCGCGACGATGTCGCTCGCCACCACCAGCGTTCCGATCTCCGCCCGCGTGGGAAACCCGCCGCCGATCCCTGCGCTGATCACCAAGTCATACGGCTTGTCCGCCAGCGCTTTCGTCGTGTTCACGCCGGCTGCGATCGGGCCGACGCCCGCGAGCTTTACAGCGAACCTTTTGTCACCTGCAAGTCCTCGCAAGACCGCTTCCTGCTCGACGGCCACGGCGGTCATGATGAGGATGTTTTCATATGGCTTCATGTTATGCCCGTCTCCTCTATATGGACGAAGGAAATTCGATGCTACTTAGTTCGCTACCCGAATGTTTCCTTCTTCGAAATGAATGCATACACCCTCATCTTACCACAACTTGCCCCGACTTGTTTGCTAGCGAACCGACGCGAAACCGCACGGAGATTGGAAAAAATGTGAAACCCCTCCCCTGCCCATTCGTATGTCTTGACAGAAACCAAAGGGGGAAAAGAAATGGCAGTCGTAGAAGTTCAAGGGCTCACCAAGACGTATGACAAGAAACAAGCCTTGCACAACGTCAGCTTTTCCGTAGCGGGCGGCTCCTGCTTCGGGTTGCTCGGACCGAACGGGGCGGGCAAATCGACGACGATGAAGATTCTGACCGGCATCCTTGACGGGGATGGGGGGACGGCGAAGATTCTCGGGCTGGATGTGCAACACGACCGCGACAACCTGCGACGGCAGGTCGGCTATGTGCCACAGGAGATCACCTTGTATGACAAGTTGAGCGCGGTTGACAACCTGCGCTTCTTCGGCGAATTGTATGGGGTAAAAGGCGCGGAGTTAAGAGAGCGAATCGCCGCCGTATTGGAGCAGGTCGGGCTGACCGACCGGGCGAAAGACGCGGTGAAGACGTTCTCCGGCGGCATGAAGCGGCGGATCAACATCGCCGCGGCCCTCTTGCACCAGCCGAAGCTGTTGATCCTCGACGAACCGACCGTCGGCATCGACCCGCAATCGCGCAATCATATCTTCAACATGATCCGCGACTTGAAGCAACAAGGCGTGACGATCATATACTCGACGCATTATATGGAAGAAGTCGAAACGCTCTGCGACCACTTGGCGATCATCGACAACGGCCACGTGATCGCCCAAGGCGCGTTGCAAGAGCTGCTCGACCAATACGGGCAGACCTCGATCTTCGTCGAGGCAAAAGGCTGGGCGGAACTCCCGGCGCTCGCTGAAGTGAAGTCTTCGCGCGCCGTGGACGACGGCTACATGCTGGAGACCGACCACCTGCTGGAAACGATGCAAAGCCTGACCCAAACCGCCTTGCGACAAGGCGTCCACGTTCGCAAACTGGAAACCGTGCGCCCTTCGCTGGAAACGGTGTTCCTGACTCTGACCGGCACATCGCTGCGCGACTAGGAGGTGACCGCACCATGCTGACGATCATTCGCAAAGAAGTCTTGCTTCTCTTAAAGGAAAAGGGCACATTCTTCTGGCTGTTCCTGCTGCCGATCCTGTTTATCGTGATGTTCGCCTCCGTCTTCGGCAACATCGGCGGTCAGGACATCACGATTCAATACCTCGACCAAGACGACACGCAAGCGTCGCATCAGTTTTTGGATGCGATCAAGGAGCTAAAAGGCTTCACGTTGGAATCGGACAACGACCTGACGCTCGACGAACAGGTGCAGCAGATCAAGGACGGCAAGCAATCTTCGCTCCTCGTCATCCCGTCCGGTTTTGAAAAAGAGCTGCAAGCAAGTGCCGCTCCTGCCAATATCGAACTCTACCGCGACGCCACCGCCGACGATGCGGTCGCACCGGTGCAAGCGGTGTTGCAAAACATCGCCAACGGCTACCGCGAAGGCAAAATAAGCGGCACACTTCAAGGATTGGGCAAGACGGACGTCGAGATTCAACAGATCCTCACCCCGCCGATCGCCGTCAAAGAGGTCAAAGAAAACGCGTCCAAAGCCGACATGGTCTCGCAAGTCGTGCCGGGCTACACGGTGATGTTCGTCTTTTTCATCATCATCTCGATGGTGCGCTCCTTCATCAAGGAGAAGGAATCGGGCATGCTCGCTCGCCTGCGCAGCACACCGCTCAAGCCGCTGTCCTACCTGATGGGCACATGGGTGTCGTTCATTCTCGTCGCGCTGATCCAATGCGGCGTCCTGCTCGCCTTCGGTCATTTTGTCTATGACCTGCAGTTGGGCGACGTGCTCGCCGTCTCGCTGATCGTGCTTTGTCTGTCCATCTGCGGTACGGGCATCGGCTTGGCGTTGTCGATGCTGGTGAAAAGCGAAAACCAAGGCGTCGCCTTCACCCAGATCCTTACGATGGGTGGTGCGGTCGTCGGCGGGCTGTGGTTTCCGTACGACTTCCTGCCCCGCTCGGCGCAAGTGGTCGGGCTGTTCACCCCGCAATATTGGGCACAGCACGGCTTCCAAGACGTGATGATCCGCGGCGCTCATCTGACTGACGTCTGGCCGACCCTGCTGGTGCTGATCGGGTTCGGGGTGCTGGGGCTCTTGGTGGCACTGGCGCGGTATCGGAAGTTCATGCTCACGGCGAGCAACTGATCTTTTTTTGGGAAAAAGGGGATGTGGGAAGATGGAACGCGTCATATTTGCAAACTCTCGGCAGTTGAAGTTGGTCGGGTTGTTTCATCGGGCTTCCGAGGAGTCGGTGATCCTGATGTGCCACGGCTTCACGTCGGACAAATCTTCTCGCGGTCGCTTCGAACGCTTGGCCGAACTGTTTCACTGCATGGGCTACAGCGTGCTGCGCTTCGACTTTAGCGGCTGCGGAGAGAGCGACGATGACGCTGTCCGGAGCGGGGACGAGGCCTGTGTCCTACGATTGGACGGAGGTCTTCACCGCCGAGCAAATGCTGCGCGACTTCGAAGATTTTACGCAAGAAGAGCTGCTGACCTCCGTGAAATGCCCCGTGCTGATCCTGCACGGCAACAACGACGCGGAAGAGCAACTTTTATCAAGCATCACGAAACAAGGCCTGCACCTGCTCCCCGACGGCTCCCGGCTGGAGATCATCGGCGGGGCGACACACAGCTTCATGGAGCACCTACCGCTCGTCGAGCATTTCGCGAGTGAGTGGTATCGGGAGCATTTTGCTTTAACTCCATAGTCAGGTACCAAAAAGGGAGCCATCCTCAGGAGGCTCCCTTTTTGTCACAGGTCTTCTTTTACTTCACCTTAAACGAACTCTTCAAGGACACGATCAGATTGAACACTTTCTTCTCATCCGTGCTGTGCTTCGGATCGACATTGAAGTAACCGTGGCGGAAGAATTGGAACTTGTCTTGCGGCTGTGCATCTTGCATCGCGCCTTCGACGTAGCCTTGCACCACTTCCAGCGAGTTCGGGTTCAGGCGGTCGAGCAGTTCGCCTTCCTTGTTTTCGCTTGAGAGCAAGGAGTCGTACAGGCGGAATTCAGCCGGCACGGCGCTTTTCGCATCGACCCAGTGGATCGTGCCTTTGACCTTGCGCCCGGTGAAGCCGGTGCCGCTCTTCGTCTCCGGGTCATAGGTGCAGTGCAGTTCGACGACGTGGCCGTTCTCGTCCTTGATCACGTCGTTGCACTTGATGAAGTACGCATTCTTCAAACGCACTTCGTTGCCCGGATACAGGCGGTGGTACTTCGCCGGCGGCTCTTCCATGAAGTCGTCCTGCTCGACGAAAATTTCCCGGGAAAAGGGGATCTGCTTCTTGCCCATCTCCGGCACTTCCGCGTTCACGTCCGCTTCGAGCATCTCCGTTTGGTCTTCCGGATAGTTGGTGATGACCACTTTCAGCGGGCGAACGACACCCATCGTGCGCGGCGCTTTCAGCTTCAGGTCTTCGCGAATGTAGTGTTCGAGCATCTTGTAGTCCACTTCCCCGCCGCCGACCGTCACGCCCAGTTCGTTGACGAACGCGCGGATCGCTTCCGGCGTGAACCCGCGACGACGCATGCCGGAGAGCGTCGGCATCCGCGGATCGTCCCAGCCGTCGACGACCTTTTCATCGACCAATCGTTTCAGGAAGCGCTTGCTCATGATCGTATCGCTCAGCGCCAAGCGGCCGAACTCGTATTGGCGCGGGGTATGCGGCATTTCACACTCGCGCACCACCCAGTCGTAAAGCGGGCGTTGGTCGCGGAACTCCAAGGAGCAGAGCGAGTGCGACACGCCTTCGATCGCATCCTCCAGCGGATGCGCAAACGCGTACATCGGGTAGATGCACCACTTGTCGCCCGTGTTGTGGTGCGTCGCGTGCGAGATGCGGTAGAGCGCCGGGTCGCGCAAGTTGATGTTCGGCGAGGCCATGTCGATCTTGGCGCGCAGGATTTTCGAACCGTCCGGGAATTCGCCCTTGCGCATGCGCTCGAAGAGATCGAGGTTCTCTTCCACGGAGCGGTCGCGGTAGGGGCTGTTCTGGCCCGGTTCGGTCAACGTACCGCGGTTGATGCGCATCTCCTCGGCCGTTTGGTCGTCGACGTAGGCGAGACCCTTTTTGATGAGAAGAACCGCGCGGTCGTACATCTCCTCAAAATATTCGGAGGCGAAAAAGAGTCCGTTCCATTCGAAGCCGAGCCACGCGACATCTTCCTTGATCGCGTTGACATACTCGACATCCTCCTTGAGCGGGTTGGTGTCGTCAAATCGCAAGTTGGTCTTGCCGCCGTACTCCTTGGCGATCTCAAAGTTGATGCAGATCGCCTTGGCATGGCCGATATGTAAATAGCCGTTCGGCTCCGGCGGAAAACGGGTGACGACCTGCTCGACCTTGCCCGTTTTCACGTCCTCCGTGATAATCTCCCGAATGTAGTCGGAAGCGTTCGATGTGTTCTCCATGATACCCACCTCTCGACTTTGCAATGAAGTCAGTGCATTTCCCTCTATCATACAAAAAAAGTGACATCAGTGGAAGCGTACCCCGTGAAGCTCCTTTTTAAAAGGAAAATGACCGCGTGAGGAGTGAGCTCTCAGGCGGTCATTTCGTGTGGTGCCTAGACGGTGGCTTTCAACTGCTCGCCGAGGAGTTGGAACGCCTGTTGGAGTTGCTCTTTGGGAATCTGCTCGTAGAGATCCCCGATGCTCAGTTCAAAATAGCAGGTGGTCTCGTTCACTTCCCGCAGGTAGCGGGTCAAGCCGATGCCCGTCGCCTTGTAGACATCGACCAGGATCGGCTCGATCTCTGCTTTCGGCAGGTGGATGTGCACGTGGAACATGTTCGAGACCGGTACGGCCGGTTTGGTTTCGATGCGTTCGCACCCGTTGAAGAGGGCGGCCAGTTCCTTCGCTTCTTTATAGTAGAGCGGCATCTTCGGCAGCCTTTTTTCAAAAAAGGTGTCGGAGCTGAGGATGTAGGGATACAGCGAGATCAGGTCGCCTCCATGACGTCTTTTCCAGACTTTCGATTCTTGAGTGAAGTCCGCGTCGCCTGCAAGGATCGCGCCTGCGATACCGCCAATGCCTTTGTAAAAGGAGAGGTAGACGCTGTCGAACAGTTGGCAGATCTCCTTCGCCGACTTTTGATAATACGGAAGAATTTCCACCAGGCGGGCGCCGTCGAGGTGAAGCTTGATGCCCTTGTCGCGGCAGTAGGCGGAGATCGCTTCCAGTTCCGCGTAGTCCGGCAGCTGGCCGCCGATCTCGCGCTGCGGCAGTTCGAGCAGCAGGCAGGCGATGTCGTCTTGCAGGCTTTTGACGTCTTCGAGGGTGATCAGGCGGTCACGGTCCGCGAGCAGAATCGATTCGATGCCGTGCAGTTCACGCAGGCCGTCTTCCTCGTGGATTTCGAGGTGGCAGAGCGGGTGGTAGGCGACTTTTTTCAAGCCCTTGCGATCCGCCCAGATGCGCAGCGCAACCTGTTGCGCCATCGTACCGCTCGGGAAAAAGACGGCGGCCTCCTTGCCCAAGAAGTCGGCCATCTTGGTTTGGAAGTCTTCGATCAGCGGCCCGGAGCCGTAGTTGTCGCTCGCCGTTTGACCGTCGATGTCGGCGAGTACGTCCTTGAGGACTTGGATGTTGCGCGGGCCGTTGCCGCCGACTTGGTAGGTGGTTTGCTGGAAGGCTTCTGCTAGGGTGTTGATTTCTGTCATCTTGTAGAGAGCCCCTTTCCTATTGAGCTAGGCTTTTTTCACAAATTCGGACTTCAACTTCATCGCGCCAAAGCCGTCGATCTTGCAGTCGATGTCGTGGTCTCCGTCTTCAACCAAGCGGATGTTTTTCACCTTGGTGCCCATTTTCAGGACGGAGGAACTGCCCTTGACCTTCAGGTCTTTGATGATCGTGACGGAATCGCCGTCGTTCAGGATGTTGCCGTGGGCGTCGGTGAACACTTTCTGTTCCTCGCGGTTGTCAGCCTCGGACTCGGCTGTCCATTCATGGCCGCATTCCGGGCAGGTGAAGAGGTTGCCGTTTTCATAGGTGTATGCGGAGTTGCATGCGGGGCAGTTCGGTAGTTGGAACATGAGTTTGATTTCCTCTCTCTCGTCGAAGATCTTACGTCCAGTATACAAGGAATCAAGGAAGGCAGGGAAAAAATTCGCCGCCCCTTCTTTTTGACTTTTAAAGGAAGTCTCACTTGTATATGATGGAAGGGGAATCTACTAGGTATTCAAAAGGAGCTGTGGAACTGATGATCCGTATGAACCCGTATCTCGTATTTGCAGGCAATGCCAAAGAAGCGGTGGCATTCTATCAACAAGCGCTAGGGGCCGAAGTCCTCTTCACCCAAGCGTTCGGCGACATGCCGGCGAACCCCGAATTTCCGCTGCCGGAAGAAGCGAAAGACCTCGTCGCACACGCGCTGTTGAAAGTCGGCGAAACGGAGCTGATGTTCTCCGATACGTTCCCGGGGAACCAAGTGACCGTGGGGAACAACGTCAACATCTGCGTGATGAGCGACGATGCGGCGCGTTCCAAGGAGATTTTTGACGCGTTGGCCCAAGGCGGACAAGTGACGATGCCGTTCCAAGAGACGTTCTGGAGCCCCGGTTACGGGCAGGTCGTGGACAAGTTCGGCGTGAACTTCCAGATCTCCACGGAACCGGCGAAGTGAAACAAGTCACGGCAAAAATGAAGATACGGAAGCCGGCCCACGACGTGTTCGAAGCGTTTGTCGACCCGGACAAGATCGGGGAGTTTTGGTTTTCCTCCTCTTCGGAACGCTGGGAGCAAGGCAAGACGATCACGTTGCGCTACGAGGAATACAACGCGACGGCGGTGATGAAAGTTCTGGAGCTTGTCCCCGACCGGAAGATCGTCATCGCGGGGACACCGATGGAGGAGGAACTGACCTCCACCTTCGAACTGACCGAGTTGGAAGATGGAAGTACGCTGATCGAGGTGACCGAAACGGGCTTTCGGGAAGACGAGACGTTGGTCGACCGCATGTTGGGACAACAAGCGGGCTGGGTCTATGTGCTGACCTGCCTAAAAGCGTATTTGGAGTTTGGTGCCAACCTAAGAGGTGCGTTGGTACACTAAAGGCAACGACCGCTACTCGTGTTGGGAACGAGTAGCGGTCGTTTTGCTTTTTCATGACGACCCGGCGTAGGCATCGCCAGCGTCTCAGCATGCACTGAGCGAAATCGGATCGCTTCTTCCTTCTGTTGTGGGTCTCGTCTACACTTCGACTTTCGTGGCTTCTTGTTCCACCAAGCGCAGGAAATCCTGTATCACTTTGTCGTTGCTTTTCTTGGGGCTGAGCTTGAGCATCGCTTTGGCTGCGAAGTTCACGCCTTCATTTTGCCCCTCGTAGGTGAGACTCGTGTGCGTGTCGTCAATCTTTCGGAGGGTAAAAGTCAGCGTGGTCTCGAACATGTTGGCTAAGAGGAAGTGGATTTGCTTGCGCTTCTCATCCTCGCGATCCTCGTAGGCCAACGTTTCCACGATGTAGGTTTCGACGCGATTGCCTTCGCGGTAGGACTGCCGGTGCTTGGCGCCCACTTCCCCTTCCGTCTTCTCGATCAGCACATGCTCGTCGACTTTCGGCATGATGCGCCGGATGTTCTTGTCGGCAAATAGCGACCAGACCGTTTCGATACTGGCGGCGATGGTGATCGATTCGTTCCAGTGGATCATCTTGGCACGGCTCCTTTTTGCTATTTATGTTTTTAATATTTTCCAACATCATACCATACCGGCTAGCATTTGCCTCATCATGAAGAGGGAATTTTTTGTGAGGCGCGTATAATTCCTCTACCTGATTTCGTCTTCGTCTTCCCTCAGGCCCATTCGTTTCCTTGGCTAGTACAAGTCTTCAGTCGGAAGGATCCCGATGCTCTTCGCTTTCTTAATCGCCTCCACCCGAGAGGCCACGCCGAGCTTCTGGAAGAGATCGGTCAAACTGTACTCCAGCGAACGTTGACTGATCAACAGCGTCGTGGAGATTTCTTTGTTGCTTTTCCCCTTCGCCAGTTCACGCAGCAGTTTGTCTTCCTCCTGCGTGATGACCGTCTTCTGCTCCTTGTCCCCGGACACGACGATTTCCTGTCGCCGCAACTGCTTCAACAGCTGCATCGGGATGACGGCTTCCTTGCGTGCTGCGCAACGGACGGCATAGATCAACTGTTCGCGGGTGGACGTCTTGGCAATGAATCCGGAGACGCCCGAATCCATCAACAAGTTGAAATGGGGTGCGATCTCGAAGCCGGAATAAAGCACGATGATTGCATCCGGGACGTACTTCAGTACCTTGCGGGTCAAGTCGGCCCCGTTCATGTTCGGCATGTACAAATCGAACAGCATGACGTCGAACTTTTTGATCCGTACGAGGTCGGGTACCTTGTATACATCGGTCTCAATGGTCACATTCATATCCGGCTCCGATTCGATGAGCATCTTGGTCCCTTCCAAGACGGATCGATGGTCATCCACGATGAGTATGTTCATGTTCTTCCCTCCTCATGTACGATGTTAGCGGCAGTTGCAGTTTCAAGTGAAATCCCCGGTCAGGGGAGGATTGGATTTCCAGATTTCCATTCAAGCTTTGCACGCGCTTCTCGATGCCTGACAACCCCATATGCTCGAAGGAGCCATCAAGCGCGGACAGATCCATGCCTACGCCGTCATCCGAGTAAGAAAAGCGGACAAACGCCGGATCGGAGGACAAGGCGATGCGCACGCAAGAGGCTTTCGAGTGCTTATTGGCGTTGTTCAGCAATTCCTGAACCACCCGATAGATGCAAAGCAACTCTTCCTCTCCCAGTTGCGTGTCATACTGCTCCGAGTCGAACAGGATTTCATAATTGGCGAACATTTTGGAGTAGTCCAGAAGACTCTTCATGGACTCGACAAGTCCAAGCTTCAGCAGGAACGGCGGACGCAGTTCGTTACACGTAATCCGGAGTTGATGGATGGCGTCGAGCAAACCTTCTTCAATCCGAACCAACTCGTTCAATACCTCCTCCTCAAACGCGTACAGGGAGCGAAGCGAATCCAGCTTGCGGTACCAGTTGATCAGATCCTGCAGGACGGTATCGTGCAGATCGCTGGATAAGGAGAAGCGTTCCTTTTCGGAAAGCTTAAACAACAGGCGGAGCATCCAACGCGGGGTTTCGTTCGCAGCGACCATACCCTCCAGGCGGCTCATCAGATCCTCGATCAGGTGGAGGTTGTCATACAGGATCGTCACATAGCGAACCGCTGTCTGGAGCCAATCCTCCTCGCCGGGGAATAACTCCCGAGTCAGGACCAGTCGTAAAAATACGGCATGCCGCCCTTCACTGAGCTTCAGCCAACGTTCTCCCCCTTGGGGGCCGTACGGGGCTTCCCCCTTCGGGATCTCTTGCACCACCGCTTCGGCCGCCGGGAGCATCGCCTTGACCTCGTCGAGCAACCTCTGCTTCAGGTCTCCCACCTTCATGCAATTTGCCAGATCAAGCGAGAGCCGGTTCAGACTTTGTTGGAGCAACTTGCCCCGCTCCTCTCGCATGATGAGTTCCTGTTCTTCACGCTTGCGACCCGTGATATCCTTGACGATACCGTGGACACCGCTTATTTCTCCGGCCCTGAAGATCGGAACCAGCGTGATGCTCAGGATCTTTTCCTCACAGGGAAACTTGTCAACACGGCATTCCACGTCGCGGGAATCCTGGAATCGGATCACCTCCGCCAATTTCCCATCCACGAGATCCCGGTCCTCTGTCGCTACCAGATCAGGGAAGTCGGATCGGTACAACTGACTCGCCGGCATGGCAGCGATCGTCTCAAACGAGCGATTCACATTGACAATCTTGCCGTCAAGACCGATGGTGAAGACGCCGTCCAAGTTGTTTTGGAACAACGAACGGTACCGCTGCTCACTCTCTTCCAGCGCCATCTCCGCTTTCTTCTGCTCCGTGTAGTCCAGGAAGATGCCGTCGATACGCTCCACCTCCCCTGAGTTTCGCAGGATCGGTTGCGAGATCATCCTCAGCCATTTGATCCCTTCCGTCTCGTCCAGCAGACGGATCGTGATCGTCCTAGCCTTCCCTTGCCTCAACGAATCGCCTACTTCATGCATGAGGAGCGGAACGTCGTCCGGGTGGATTTTCTCATGCAACCGCCTCGGATCCGGTTCCGCTTCAGATCGAGAGACACCGAGCAGCCTTTCGCCCAGCAAAGCATGGATCTGAGTAAATTCCTTGTCGGATGACCAGACTGCCGCTTTTACGTTGTCCAGTACATTGTGCAACAATTGCTCGGTCTTCTTGCGAGTGGTGATGTTGCGGACGACTGCGATGACATACTCCATGCTCTCGTTGCGGTCAAAGACGGGAACCACCCGCGTCTCCGCATGGACGGTCTCCCCGTTCTTGTGCAGAATGCGGTATTCGATCGTCTCGGACTCCTTGGTCAGTAACACATGCAAATGGTTCTGTCTCAACCTCGCTCGATCATCCGGATGAATCACCTCAAAGGCGGGTCTTCCTTCATATTCTTCCACATGATATCCGGACAGGTCGTATAAAGAAGGGGATACGTAGCGGACCACGGCATCGTTGTCCACGACGATGATGGTATCGGTCGTGTGCTGCGCGATCAGGCGCATCAGCCTCTCGTCCTGTTCGGTCGGAGTCCCGATTGTGATGTTGCGCAAAATGATGGAGTAGGCGAGAACTTCCCGTGATTCGCCACGGATGGGCACCATGTTCAAATTGCAATAAATACGTTGACCATCCTTCGTATAGCGGCTGGCATATAAACTGACCGTATCCTTTTCGCGATACTGGATCTTGGCCTGCTCGAATTCGACCTGATTATAGTCGGGCGCAAACTCCAACCCGTGGGTATGCAAGTAGTCCGCCGTATAGCCGAACAGTTCTTCGAAGGAGCGATTCACCCAAATGATACGGCCATCCAGTCGCACCATATAGATGGGATCTACCATATGCATCAGCATTTGATTCGCGGTTTTTATGACTTCTTCATTTCCCTTCACCGTCTCATATCCTCTCTCCTCGTTCCTCATACATCCATTATAACGAAGACCCGGCACCCCCAACACGCAAAAAAACGAGAACCCCCGCAAGGATTGACGGGGGTTCGGCAAGGTCAATTCGCAATGTCCCTTCGTTGAAACACCAGCAGGGTAGACACCAGAAAGATCGTGTAATAGACGGCCAATACAGCGATCGAAAAGGACAACGTCATCCCTTCGATTGGAGGCGCACCGACTAGATACCCCGTCAGATCGATGTTTTCAAAGAGTACGTACTTCGCCCACCGGTAGGATGTGATGAACGGAGCGACAGTCGTTCCGATGAACATAAGGCCGATCGACAAGGCGATGGCAACGGCGCTGCTACGGAATACTGTCGAGATCATAAAGGCCATCGTGACGATCATGAGCATCTGAACTCCTTGATACCCGTACGTGCTGACAACATGTTGCACCATGTTCGTCTCCTGAATAGCCCCGTTCGAAGTCAAGTAGAGGTACGGAATGCTCATGTCTTGGAAGCCCGCAAGCATACCGGAACAGATGAACGCCGTCACCGCCGTGACAAGCAGAAGCAACAAGGAGAACAGGACCGCGCTTGCGTATTTGGCCAGCAAGATCTGCCAGCGGTAATACGGCCGAATCAGGAGCAGCTTGATCGTGCCGCCGCTGAACTCGCCGGCTACACTATCGGCCGATGCAACCACGGTAAAAATGGTGGCGACCATCATCAGTTTGGCAGCGGTCAGAAGGTAGCCCCACATCGTTCGGTCGGTCGGAGGCACGTCATGTGCCAGCCGGTACTGGTTGAGCGCGATCTGCTGGTGGAGACCCTCCATCATGTGGGCCGGGTAATTGGGGTTCTCCATCTGGGCTTGGTCCGCCTCGATTTGCTTCTGGACATTCACTCTCCAGTCGCTCGATCCTTGTGTTCCGGTGGTAAGGTTATCCACCACCAGAAGCGTTACGAACGTAACCACGATCATGCCGATTATCAGGAGCCACGAGCGGGTTCTTCGGAAGATCTTCATGTTTTCGTTCAAAAGCAGGTTAAACAACCGACTCACCTCCCGTTATCTCCAGGAATTTATCTTCAAGCGTCCGGGTTTGCTTGGTTACACCGTATACGCGGACGGCTCCCCGAACCAATCGGTCGATCGTTGCCGGGATTTGCTCATGTTCCAGTTGAAGCTTCAGCGTCCGGCTTTCCGGGTCCGTGACAACGTCAGCCGGCTCCAACAAGCGGACGGCCGACATGATGTTGTCCACTTCGATCTCCACTTGGGTCAAGTGGCGACTTTCCAAGAACGCGTGAACGGATTGGACATCGATCAACTTGCCATGCTGAATAATCGCCACGCGGTCGCACATCAGCTGTACCTCCGCGAGCAAGTGGCTGGAAACGACCACCGCGATGCCTTCTTCTCGTGCCAACTTGCGGAGATAGTCCCTCAATTCGCGGATTCCCGCAGGGTCAAGCCCATTGGTCGGTTCGTCGAGAATAAGCAGCCTTGGACGGTGCAGCAGCGCTTGCGCAACCCCGAGCCGCTGCCTCATGCCAAGTGAGTAGGTGCGGACCTTGTCGTGAATGCGATGCTCGAGTCCCACGAGTTTGACGACTTCCCGGATGCGTTCCTCCGAAACGTCAGGCATCATGCGGGCGAAATGCACCAAATTCCGGTACCCGGACAAATACTTGTACATCTCCGGATTTTCCACGATGGCACCGACCTTGACGATCGCCTCCCGAAAATTCGTCGCGATACTGGCTCCCTCGATCAAGACATCGCCTTCGCTCATCTTCATCAAGCCGACCATCATGCGGATCGCCGTCGTTTTCCCCGCCCCATTCGGTCCGAGCAGGCCAAAGACTTCGCCCGGTTGAACGCTCAAAGTGAGTCCGTCGACCAGCGTCTTGTTTTTAATACGTTTGGTTACCTGATTCATTTGCAAAATAGGTGTCATGATCTGTTCCTCTTTCCTCTTGGCTAGCGGGTTGGTGGTCACACGTTACGATTACTTATCGATTCTCAACTCGAACAACGTGTTTCGTTTGCCCATCAGGTACTTATCCAAGAACGACAGGATGATGTTGTTGGTGATTTGATAGAAATCGGCCGGATTAACTGCACCCGGAAGATCGGCGACAAATGGTGACGCATCCCCGTAGTATTGTTTTAACAAAGGATGATCCGTAAAGCTCATGTGGTCGTTATGCGGATGGTCTTTGTGCCGGGTTCCGGCGATGGTGATGTCGTAGGCGTCGTCCCCTTGAATCGCCTGTTCATATCGGATTCTGTATGCTTCCATTTGATCTTGAATGACCTTCGGATCCATTCCCGGAGGCGTCGGGTATTCGTTTACACCGTTCAAATCCCCCGCATGGTCCTCCGTCTTAATGAAGGCGAACGGTTTTTCCATTTTGCCTGATTTCCCGGTCAGACCTACCAGAGATCCGTCAAGATCGATGGCTGCTTTGATTTTGGGTTCAAGTTGCAAGGCCCGCGCTGCTGCCGCCCCTCCGAAAGAATGTCCGACAGCGGCAATCTTGCTCAGATCCAGCTTGCCTTTGAAATTGTGAGCCTCGTCGTGTTGGTTTACCTTGACCAGCTGTCGGATGACGAATTGCAAATCCTTGACCCATATTTGGTTGATGTATTCGTCCATTTTCGTGAAATCCGGGACTAAATGGGCGATCGGAACAAACCGTCCGTCCTTGAATTCCGTTCCCAGGTTAAAGTCGGTATGATCCACACTCACGACGATGTATCCGTGACTTGCCAGTTCCCGGGTAATCGATTGATACTCCCATCTGGCACGGCCTAACCCATGCGAAAACAGAACGACCGGGTATTGATTGCGTTGATTCGACAGGGCTGCGTCTTTGTACGTGTCCGTGTCGATTTTATTGATCTCGGCAAACTGATCGCCCATGCCGAATTGATGCGCAAGGCTCTCGATTCCATTTACAGGCGACGGGATGTACGTCTCTTTGGCCTTGCCGTTGCCGTTGTCAATCGGATACCACACCTGAACCATCAGCTCCCGATTATCTTTGGGGTCTGACGTTAGCGAATCCTTCCTCGACACGTCCACCCAGTCAAAATTCGTTGTGCCGACTTGAAACGCACCTGTGACCTTGGGTAATGTTGCGACGGATACAACGGACTTTGTCAGACTGCTTTTTTGTGCGGGACCTCCGGATTCTCCTTGGGCATTTACTGACAGGCCACAAGAGAATAAAAGAGCCAGTGCTAAGGTACTCACAATCGTTTTCTTCATTTTTCATACCTCCGTATGGTTTATTTGAAGTCATTATATTACGAGTTTGAGTACGTCTGAGCGCAAGATATGAAGTGACCCCCGCAAGTATTTGCGTCTGCCGCGCAAATTCCGTTGCGGTTGAGAGTACGGCTTCGCTGCCGTTGCCAACACCTCGAACCTTTTCCTTTATCTGCGAAACTCTCGATGAACTACAGGCACGTGGTTGATGCTTATATGGAGTACTACAAGTCCGGTCGTTACCAATGGACATTAAAAAAGATGACTCCTGATGAATTCAGAAGTCATCTCATGGCAACTTAGATCGTGCTTCATAGTTCAGAGTTCCGGGAAGCGGCCATTTTTCTCGATTATCTTTTCGCTTTCTTCCACGGTCGCAAGACGGAAACAGCGATCAAAAAGATCAAGAGACCGACCTGCGTCAGGGCTCCGTAGCGAATCAGCATTTCGTTGTGTAGAAATACGGAGTTGCTCAGGGCCGATGCCTGCTCCGTTTGCAACAAAGAGTGGTTGGTCACCATCCAGCGATCAATGAAGAAAATCCCGAACAGCGTTTGCGCCAGAAAGACGATCCATTTGACCATGACCCAGCGGTGTTTGAAAAACCCCCACGGTGTCCAGATGCTGTAGACCAACCCGATCAGCAACGTCCCGAACCCGCCGTAGCGGATGATCTGGTCGCTGACCGTTTGCAGAATGTCATAGACCAGCAGCGTCTGTCGGTAGGTGCTCGGATGCACCCCCAGCCGGATCACCACCGAGCTGATGATGCCGCCGAGCATCAAGACGACTATGAAAATATGGAGTATCTTTAACCACTTCATCCCTTTTGCACCCATCTTTTTCATGCACGTTTCCCCCTGAACTTGATGATGTACGTCCATCCTACCAACCGAATGTTGTGAACTTGTGACGATGTGTTACGCTTCCGATGAAAATTTCCGCGTTGCCTGAAACGTCCTGTATACTAAGGGCAGGAATTTGAGGAAATAGGACGGTGAAGCCCGTGCCGCATACGTTGCTGTTGGTGGATGATGAAGAAAAAGTGATTGAGTTTATGAAGCCGTTTCTGCAAGTTGAAGGGTTCGAGATTCTGACGGCCAAGACGGGGACGGAAGCGTTGCAGGTGGCCAAGGCGAAGAAGCCGTCGCTTGTCGTGCTTGACTGGATGTTGCCGGAGATGAGCGGGATTGATGTGTGCAGGGAACTGCGGAAGATCAGTCGCGTGGGCATCATCATGGTTACGGCACGCCATGATGTGACGGATCGGATTATCGGGCTGGAAGTCGGGGCGGATGATTATCTGACCAAGCCGTTCGCCTTGCGGGAGTTGGTGGCGCGGATTCGCTCGTTGTTGCGGCGGATGGAAGGGCAAGAGGTAGAACAGGAAGCGGGACAGCAGGACATCGAACGCGGAACGCTGACGATCTCGGAGGCGCAGTGTCGCGTGTGGAAGCGTGGAGAGGAACTGCCTCTGACGCCGACGGAGTTTAAGATCCTGCTCACGCTTGCGGTCAAGCCGGGGATTGTGTATAGCCGGTTGCAACTGTTGCAGGCTGCGTTGGAAGATGACTTTTTGAATGACGAGCGAACGGTGGATGCTCATATCAGCCGGATTCGTAAGAAGATCGAGGATGATCCGAGCCACCCTGTGTATGTGCAGACGGTGTATGGGTTCGGGTATCGGTTTGGTGATCGGGTATGAGTGTGAGGCGCAAACTGTTCGTTTCCATGGCGTCTTTTATTCTGGTGATGACGTTGTTGTTTGTGCTGGTCACGCAGGTAGTGGTCAAAGCGTCGCTGGCGTATATGGATTGGGCGGACAGGAGTCAGGAGATCGGGTTGTTGGAGGAGACGTTTCAGGCGTTCTATGAGCGGAATGGGAACTCGTGGAGCGGGGTGCGGCAGGTGCAGATCGGGGAGGATTGGCAGGGAGAACGGAGAGATGCGAGCTTTCGGTTGTTGTCGCCGGATGGAGACGAGTTGTTTGCCGTAGGGGATGCAAGCTGGTTCTCTGCTGAGGAGACTGCGGTTGATGGTGCCCTGATCCGTCGGTTAGGGATTCGGGAGGACTTGAAAGTCGCCGGAGAGACGGTGGCCGTCTTGTACTATCTGGACCCGGAGGTTGCTAACGTTTCCAAGCTGCGGATCGGCATTAGTAGTTCGGTGGCGTTTCTGTTGTTGGCGAGTGCACTTGTGTTTGCCCTTGTGTCTTTGCTTGTAGCGAACTGGCTGTCGAAGCGGCTGACTGCTCCGCTCAGGCAGTTGATCCCGGCTATTGATCGCTTGGGGAAAGGTGCCTTTGGTGTGACTGCTCCGATCACGAGTAAGGATGAGTATGGGACGGTGGCAGATGCCTTTAACAAGATGTCTGCTCAGTTGGAACACGCCGAGTCCGTCCGCAAGAACCTGGTCGCCGATGTCGCCCACGAGCTGAGAACCCCGCTGACCATCCTTCGCGGGCATCTGGAACTGATTCAGCAGAGCGGGCGCTCGATTGAGCCGGAGAGTTTGCTACCATTGCAGGATGAGTTGATTCGGGTGTCGAGGTTGGTGGATGATCTGCATCAGCTGTCGTTGGCGGAGGCTGGTAAGTTGCCGCTGGAGCGGAGGTTGACGGATCTGATCGGGTTGTTGAAACGGATACTGGAGCGGGTCGAGCTGGATGCGGCGGATAAGTCGATTACGCTTGTAATGATGAGAGACGATGAGTTTTTTGTGATCGATGCGAGTGAGCCACTTGGGACCGATGCAAGTGAGCCTCTCGGGATCGACGCAAGTATGCCGATCATGGTCGAGATCGACCCGTACCGAATGACGCAGGTGTTTTTGAATCTGCTGGTCAATGCGGTACGCTACACGCCTACCGGTGGGACTGTCACCGTCACGGTCTCCGTGGAAAGAGACGAGGTCAGCGAAGAAGCTCCTTCCCGTCTGCGTGTGAAGATCGCTGACACCGGGCCGGGCATCGCCCCTGAACACCTCCCCTTTTTGTTCGAACGGTTTTACCGTACGGAAGAGGCACGTACGAGAAACAGCGGCGGTATGGGGCTGGGGCTGGCGATTGCGAAGCAGTTTGTCTTGGCTCATGAGGGGACGATTGAGGTGGAAAGCAGCTTAGGGCAGGGGACGGTTTTTATCGTGGAATTGCCTGCTTCGTCCAGATAAGGAACAGAAGAGCTTGATGTCACTCCGACGGGTCAAGGTCTCCTATTTTTTCAATCTACGGAAATTTGTCAACACGTAAAGTGAATTCCCTCCTGCTCCAATTCGGATTGTTCCTCGTCTCGACCCTTTCGTTGGTCGTCACAATCATGGTGCACTTGATGGACATACAAAAAAAAAAATAGATCGCCCAATGAGTGAGGAGATTCGGCGATCTATTTCCCGAAAAACCTGTGCAGACACCCTTGTGGGTATCTGTTGTGTCATCGACCGCAGGTGTTCGCACACCTCTGGTCTCTTATTTTCGTATGCTTTGCTTCCAGGGTTATTCTCACTTATCAGGGATTGCTGCTTCAAATGACGAGTTCTCTAAGCCCCGCAACATTTCTTATACTTTTTCCCACTACCACACGGACAAAGCGCATTGCGCCCCACCTTTGGCTGGGTCTGTTCTTGCTTGCGTGGAGAGAGCTCCCGAGGAGTATGTCCTTTGAGCGCCCATTGTCTCGTGTTGTTGGAGAGTTCCACGAGGTAACCGGCTATCTCGTTCAGCACATCGATGTCCGGAATCTCAACCGTCGTCTGTAGATAATCCATCTGCTCCTGCAACGAGCAGTTCGTGAGAGTATCTTCCACACATTCTTCGACGATGAATTCAGACTCCAAGCGGTCGAGCCGATAGCTTTTCTGAAGGTATTGGACAAAGGCACGAAAATGGGGCGTGCGATCAACAAAATCCGGTTGCCCCGCACGCAAGAGTTGGGCCTTGGTAAAGGGATAAAAGGAAAGATCGTGACGAATTCGATGCTCTTCCTTGACCCAGTGCGAGTCGACTACTCGAACGTCGGAAATCCCTTGCCGATCGAAATATAACGTTGGGTGAAACTCCCTTGCCTCAGACAGCACATCGAGTACCTCCCCCATCGAGAAAGGAACGTCCATGTGCTGGTGCAGCAAGTCGTGATACTCCCCCAAGCTCAACGTTCCGTAATAGAAAAGGAGCCCTTGCGTAAGCTGGATCAATTCCGTGTTCACCCGAACTCGCTCTCGATAAGAGTTCGTATCGAGTTCACGGAACACGTGGAGAACTTCCGGCGGCGTGAGTAGCACCTTCTCCTCCTCCAGCTTCCCTGTGAAGATCAATCCGCTCCGCCTAAAATAGTTCAGGT
>DASTWJ010000001.1:0-5974 GCA_035776695.1 Bacilli bacterium | reverse complement strand
TGCCACCGCGACCTTGGCTGCGACCGCCCGCTTGGGAACCGCCCCTTTTGTCGGAAAAGGGTTCGTGGCGAGCGTCTTGTCCACGCGCCGGACGACCTTGGGACGGACGGCCGTCCCGGTCGCCTTTGTTGTTGCCGTTGCGCGAGGTAGCACCGCGATCTCCACGATCAGATCGTCCACCGCCTGTGCGTCCGCCACGATCACGACCACCGCCTTGACCGTCTCGTCCGGCACCACCGCGACCTCCGTCGCGACCCTGACGTCCAGAGCCGCCCTCGCGCCCTTGCTCGTCCTGCTGCTCATACCTCTTCTGCATACTCGGCGTGATCACACGCTCGATCTGCATCCCGATGCCTTCCTCGATCAGCCCCAACTCCCGCCGATCTTTCGGTGCCATCAGCGTGATCGCCAAGCCGGTCTCCCCGGCGCGCCCCGTCCGGCCGATGCGGTGGATGTAGCTCTCCACATCTTGCGGCATGTCGTAGTTGAACACATGGGTCACGCCCTCGACATCCAACCCGCGTGCCGCCACATCGGTCGCCACGAGAAACTGAATCTTCGCGTCGCGGAACTTCTTCATCACTTTCTCCCGCTTCGCCTGCGTCAGATCCCCGTGCAGCTCGTCCGAATCATACCCCATCTCCTGAAGCGCCGCATTCAACGCCGTCGCCCGGCGCTTCGTGCGGCAGAAGATGATCGCGAGGAACGGGCGGTGCTTCTCGATCAACTCTTGCAACGTCTCCTGCTTGGCGCGGTCGGTCACCTCGACCACCATCTGCCGCACCTCGTCCAGCGTCACGCGCTCGCTCTTGATCCGCACATCGGTCGGTCGCGTCAGGTACTTTTTCGCCAGCGTGCGAATCGGCTTCGGCATCGTTGCAGAGAACAGCATCGTCTGCCGCTCCGCCGACACCTGCCGAATCACCTCTTCCACATCGGGCAAAAAGCCCATATGCAACATCTGATCCGCTTCATCCAGCACGAGCATCGATACATCGCTCAGATCGATCGTCCCCCGCCGCAGGTGGTCCAACAACCGCCCCGGCGTGGCGATGACCAGATGGATCGCGCCTTGCAGCTTGCGCAACTGCGCCTCCACATCCTGCCCGCCGTAAACGGGCAACACGTGGACATCATCGAGCAACGCCGTCATTTTCCGAATCTCGGACGTGATCTGTAGCGCCAACTCGCGGGTCGGCGTGACGATCAGCCCTTGCACCACCGGGCGCGTCGGATCGATGCGCTACAACATCGGCAACACGAACGCCAGCGTCTTGCCCGTGCCCGTCTGTGCCTGTGCCACCACATCTTGCCCCGCCAACACCAGCGGAATCGCTTTCTCCTGTACGGGCGTCGGTTCGATCAGCCCTTGTGCAGTCAAGGGACGCAACAACTCCTGTCGCAATCCCAACTCTTTAAAGTTCGGCAACAAAGCCACCTCTTTCATTTGATCAATCAACGTACAAACTTGCCTCTACCCTTTAGGCTTTCCCAATCTCCTCAAATCAAATGAAAAGGTGGCTTGCCCCAAACTCCACATGGACTCGTGAAAAACTACTTCGCCCAATTCCCGTTGCGAAACAACGCCACGCGCTCGCCGTCCGCCGTTTCCGCGTCGATGTTCAGATCATCCGAGCCGATCATGAAATCCGTATGCAACATCGACTGGTTCAACCCGTTTTCCATCAGCTGTTCCGGCGTCATCTCCGCGCCTTTTTCCACACACAGCGGGTACGCGGAACCGAGCGCGATGTGGCAGGAGGCGTTCTCATCGAGCAGCGTGTTCTGGAACAGAATCCCGAGGTTGGCGATCGGCGAATCCTGCGGCACCAACGCCACTTCGCCGAGGTAGCAAGCCCCTTCGTCCATCTCCATCATCTTGCGCAGAAACTCTTCGCCCGTCTTGGCTTTGAACTCGACGACCTTGCCGTCCCGGAACACAAACTCCGCTCCCTCCACAAACTCGCCGTTGAAAAAGATCGGCTTCGTGGCACGGACTCGCCCGTTGACACCTGTGCGAAGCGGTGCGGTAAACACCTCCTCCGTCGGCAGGTTCGGCAAGAACGCCTGCCCTTGCGGACCGGTCAACGCGCCGCCGACCCACTTGTGGTTTGGCGGCAGATCCAACGTCAGATCGGCCGTCTCGCTCTTGAAGATCAGACGGGTGAACTGCTTGTCCGTCAGCCAGTCGATCTTTTCATTCAACTGCGCGACATGCCCCTGCCAGTACGCCACCGGGTCTTCCTTGTCCAAACGGGTCACATAGCGGATGCTCTCCCACAACTTCGCCTCCGCCTCTTCCTGAGAAAGGTCAGGGAATACCGCTCGCGCCCACTCCGGCGTCGGCACGGTGGCGATCGACCACGCGACTTGGCCGGTCTGCATCAGTTCGGAGAGGCGCTTGGTCGCCCCGCGGTTCGCCTTCGCCTGTGCCATCACGCGCTGTGAATCGACGCCCTTCATCATGCCGGGCTTCGGCGCGTTCAGCGCGAGCACCGCCCCGCCGCCTTCGAGCAGCTTGGTCATATCCGCGATCGCGCCGGCATCCACGACCTCGGCCGCTTCCGGCGGCCCTTCTTCCAGATGCACCCGCTTCATCGCCTGGTCCTGCCAATCGACCATGACGAACTTGGCACCCGCCCGATAAGCGGCCGCCACCACCTGACGAGCGAGTGGAGCGATATCGACCGGCACATGAAGCAACAGCTCCTGCCCCGGCTGTACGTTCGCGCCGACACGAACCAGCATGTCCGCGTATTTCTGCAACTCGTTTCCGTTCATCTTCTCATCGCACCTTTCGCGTAGCTTGCGTTGCCCTCATTTTACCATATGTACGTCCCTCCCATTACAAAAAGAAAACCTGCCCTCGAAGAAGGACAGGTTACTTCTCAAACGTGCGCTGCAAACGACCATCGAGGATGAACGTCGCCACCGGAATCGACGAGGAAGCGAGTGCGCCGATCCACCATTTCAGCGACCAGCGGGTGGTCAGCCCCGCCTGAATCACCGCGAGGATATACAGGATAAACAGCACGCCATGAATCATCCCGACGACTTGCACCGGCTCCGGGATGCCCATGATATATTTCATCGGCATGGAGATCAACAACAGCACGAGATACGACACGCCTTCGACGACGCCAATGGCACGCAGGCGACCAATCGGAGTTTTCAACAACAGACTCACGCCTTTCTATGATCCAATCGGACTAGTCCTTCTGGATTATAGCATAGAAAAAAGCAAGAGAAGTCACTCCGACTCCTCTTGCCGCAAATCGTTCATAAGTTCGGCCAGTTCCTTGTGCGTCAGGTTGCGCCAATGCCCGAGCTTCAGCCCTTCCAAGCGGATGTTCATCACCCGCACCCGCTGGAGCGACAACACCCGATAGCCGAACGTCTCGCACATCCGGCGGATCTGACGGTTCATCCCTTGGGTCAGGATGATCTTGAACATCTTGTCCCCCATCTTCGTCACCTTGCAGCGCTTGGTGACCTGCCCGAGAATCTTCACGCCGCTCGCCATGCCTTTGAGAAATTCGGTCGTGACCGGCTTGTTCACCGTGACGATGTACTCTTTCTCATGGTTGTTCTCGGCACGCAGAATTTTATTGACGATGTCGCCGTCGCTGGTCAGCAGGATCAAGCCTTCCGAATCCTTGTCCAGCCGGCCGATCGGGAAGATGCGCTCGTGATGGTTGACGAAATCGACGATGTTATCCCGCTTCCTTATGTCGGTCGTGCATTCGACGCCGACCGGCTTGTTCAGCGCGATGTAGGTCGCTTTCTTGCGTCTAGGCGTGATCGACTTGCCATCGACCTGCACCGAGTCGCCTTCCTCGACGGTCGTGCCCATCACGGCCACCTGCCCGTTGACCCGGACGCGGCGCTCTTCGATCAGCTTGTCTGCTTCACGTCGTGAGCACAGGCCGGTGCCGCTGATGTATTTGTTCAGCCTCATGTCAGACACCCCTTTCTCTTTCTACAGTTCGGTCCGCAAGCTCCACAACTCCGGGAAAAAGCGGCGTTCCAGCGCCAATTTCAGATACCCGACGCCGGATGAGCCACCCGTGCCCCGCTTGTAGCCGATCACCCGCTCGACGGTGGTCATGTGGTTGTAACGCCACTGCATCTGCCGCGAATCGATGTCGACCAGCTTCTCAGCCAGCTCGTAGAGATCCCAGTACTTCTCGACGTCCTTGTACACGGTCAACCACGCGTCGCGCACGCTGTCGTTGGGCTGGTAGACTTGCGACCAGTCGCGGTCGAGGCACTCCGGGTCGATCGGCAGGCCGCGCATGTGCATCGCCCGAATCGACGCGTCGTAGATGCTCGGCGCTTGCAGCGCATCGGTGAGCAACTTGTGCAGCTCCGGCTGGTGCGCATAAACCCCCATGACTCGCGGGTTTTTGTCCCCTAGCGCGAACTCGATCAGGCGGTTCTGGTACGACTGGAAGCCGGACGAGCGGCCCAATTTGTCGCGAAACTCCGTATACTCGGCCGGCGTCAGCGTCGACAGCACATCCCACGACTGGATCAACTGCTGCTGAATCCGCGCCACCCGCGCCAATTTCTTGAACGCCGGTTCGAGATCATTTTGCAAAATCGCCGCTTTCGCCGCCGTGATCTCATGCAAGATCAACTTCATCCACAATTCGCTCGCTTGGTGGATGATGATAAACAGCATCTCATCGTGATGATCGGACAGACGGGTCTGCGCGGAGAGAATCTTATCCAGTTGCAGATAATCCCCATAGGTCATCTCTTTGGAAAAATCGTTATGTATGCCCTGCTCCGGCGCTTGCGTCGAGCGTTCTTCCTCGTTGTTCGGCTTGGACATCTGATCCTGTCACTCCTTGTGCGATGATCACGGTTCCTTTTGACAATTCTCTCTGACTGTACCAAGTTTGCCCAAGGGTGGCAAGTCGTCGCTTTACTCCGCCAACTCCCGCGCCTACTTGCGCCCCCAATGGTGCTCGATAAACGCGTCGCGGCCGGAGCCTTGGCGGTAGAGTTTGTAGCGCAACGGGTTCTTTTTGTGATAGTCCTGGTGGTAGTCTTCCGCCGGATAGAACGGGGTGGCCGGCAGAATCTCGGTGACCACCGGCTTGTCGAAGCGACCGCTCGCTTGCAGCGCCGCTTTTGACTCTTCCGCCGCTTGGCGCTGTTCCTCGTTGTGGTAGAAGATCACCGGACGGTACGATTGCCCGCGGTCGTAGAACTGCCCGCCTGCGTCGGTCGGGTCGATCTGCTGCCAGAACGTCTTGAGCAGGCGTTCATAGGGGTAGACCGCCGGGTCGAAGGTGATCTGCACCGCTTCGGAGTGCCCCGTCGTTTCGGAACAGACCTCTTCATAAGTCGGGTTCTCCTTG
This sequence comes from Bacilli bacterium, assembly GCA_035776695.1. Classification (GTDB taxonomy): domain Bacteria; phylum Bacillota; class Bacilli; order Tumebacillales; family Tumebacillaceae; genus Tumebacillus. The sequence goes on along the minus strand of DASTWJ010000001.1, from coordinate 605 downwards.
GTGCCGCCGGTGTAGCCGGACACTACGCGGATGATCCCCGGCTGCTCTTCAAACGGTGTGACCATACACCAGAAACAACCGCCGGCGAACGTGGCGAGTTGTTGGTTGTTGTCGTTCATCTTTATATCTCCTTCCGTGTGGGAGAGGTGCTTGGTGCGGCCTCTCTTCTCTAGGATACAGTTTTTCTAGGCTTGTTCATGCAACCAATGACACGATTGGCGCAGAGCTTCTTCCGTTTTCGTCTCCAAGACCCATGTCAGGTTCTGTTCTTGTGCCAATGCGAGCGTTTCTTGCAGGTTGACCTCACCGCCCATGTTCAGGGGCAGGTGATCGCTGCGCCCGTCGTATTGATGGACGTGCAGGTGGCGGATGTGCGCGACATAGCGCAAGATCGTCTCGCGATCGCGATGGCCGGAACGGGCGTCATGCCCCACGTCCCATGTCAGGGCGAACCCTTCTAAACAGCTCAACTTTTGCAGAGCGGTTTGTAAAAAGGGGAGGTGGTAGTTCATCGTGTTCTCGAGGCAGAGGGTGAGGTTGCTGGCGTTGGCTTTTTCGTATACCCGCTGAAAAGAGGGCAAGAGAGCGGCGAGGAACTCCTCCTC